>CAZHWV010000102.1:14847-15982 GCA_964536185.1 uncultured Anaerolinea sp.
CTATGATATCGAATTTTGGCCTGAAAAAGAAACCGCTGTCCAGGCTCATGCCCTGGCACAGCAAGTGGTGGCGATCATCGCCATTGCACTCGGGTAACGACCAAAAGGGAGATAACCCCCAGAATCAAAGCGTGAGAGGCTGGTTTTGACCAGCCTCTCACGCTTTCCAATATACAATTGATAATGTGCCCCCAAGGCTGCACGTTATAATTGTGTGTTTAGGCGTTGAGAGGGTAGAGCCCAGAATTTGAACATTGATGGAGTTAGCAAGGCTTCCTTCTGCTGCCGGAAGGAAGCCTTGCATCGTATTATTTCAAGTGTTTATCCAGGAAACCGATCACTAACTTCACGTTTTCATCGGTCTCGAACTGGTCACCGCCATGACCGGCACCTGCGAGCGAGGTATAGGTAGCATCCAGCTTGGCGGCGCTGAGCGCATCTGCCAACATTTTGGTATTTTCAACCGGCACAGTGCAATCCTGGTCGCCTTTTTGGATCAAAAAGGGCGGCGTATCTTTGCTGATGTAGGTAATCGGATTGGATTTTTTGACCTGCTCAGGCACAGTTTGAATGGCAGCCCCGATATACGCTGATTCGAAGGAACTGGCATCATTATGTGTCTGGTCACTGGCAGAACAGCCCTGCGCCTTGGCCTGGGCATCCATCTGCAAAAAGTCAGTTGGGCCATATTGATCAATGACAGCCTGAACCGCGGAGGAAACCCCGGCATTTCCCAGGTTGGCGTCATCATAATCACTAATATTGCCGGTTACACCCAGCATTGCGGCAATGTTGCCACCTGCAGATTGACCGAAGACGGCGATCTTATCCGGGTTGAGGTTATATTGGGCAGCATTGGCGCGCAAGAAACGAACAGCCGCCTTGGCATCCTGAATTGCGGCAGGAAATTGAGCCTCCCCGGAAAGACGATAATCGATCGAAGCGACAGCATAACCTGCCTTCAACAGGGCTTTCCCGGTGATTTCGCTTAACATACCCTTATCGCCAAATTTAAACCCACCGCCGTGGATGTTAATCACCACCGGGAAGGGCCCCGTGCCGCTAGTTGGGATGTATAAATTTAGTTTCTGGGTAGCCGAAACAGGGGCGTAGGCCAGATCTTTGTAATTTGGTT
>CAZHWV010000103.1:0-1931 GCA_964536185.1 uncultured Anaerolinea sp.
CCTTGGTGACTGCGGCAGCCTGTTCCTGGGCGCCCTTGGCCACGCCGTCGATGGCCCGGCTCATTTGTTCGACCGAACCAGCAGTCTTGGTCACGCCTTCGGTTTGCTCGGCGGTGCCCTTGGCTACCTGCTGGATGGTGGTGGCGATCTGGTTGGTGGCTTCGCCGGTTTGTTCGGAGGCCTTGGCCAACTGTCCTGCGGCCGAGGCCACGGAGTTGGCGCTGTCGGCTACCTGGCCGATGACCTTTTGCAGGCCAGTGATCATCTTGGCGAAGGCGGTACCCAGCTCATCCTTGGCCGATTTCGCGGTCACGCTGACGGCTAGATCGTTGTTGGAGATCGAGGTGGCGGCTGCGCCCATGCCCTGCATGTAGTTGATCAAGGCGTCGAGAGCCTGGCCAATATCCCCGATCTCGTCCTTTCGTTTGCGCGCCTTGTCCTTCTCGGCTTCGCTCATATCGCGGGCCATATCGCCGACCGAGAGCAGTTTGGCTGCTTTCGCCGCGACCGCCAACGGGACGGTGATGCTGCTGGAAATGAATACGCCCAGAAGCAGGCCCAACAGAATGGCGATGCCGACTGCGACCAATGTGAGGGTGATGGCGGTGGAAACCGTTTTCGCGCTGGTTTCCTTGGTGGCGGCCGTGGCGGCCCAACCGGCGTCTTCAGCCGCCATGGCATTTTCCTGCACCTGCTGACCGATGGTGTCCATTTGATCCAGGATGATGGTCAGCTCGTCGTCGTTCTTGACCCAGTCCTGGGCAGCCGTGTAATAAGTATCGGTCGCCGCTTGCGCATCGGAGATCTTTTGCAGATCGGCTGAATCACTGGTGATTTTTTTCAAATCTTCGTAGCGCACGACGAGCTTCTTGATGCCGTCTTCCAGGGCGGTGTAATACTTTGCGTCGCGGTAAAGCATGTACTTATTCTGGTTGAGGCGCGTTTCCAGGGCCGTATCCCAGATATCCACCAGGATCGGGAGTTGCTTAATGGTCGTATCATCGGTTTTTCCGGTCTTTTCGTTGAAGAAAGCCCGGGCCAGATCGGTGACTTTGGTGCCAGTCTCAGCCATCACCGTCGCCTGGGCAGTGTTCGCTGCCAGCTTGGCCACGCCCTGGTTATAAAGGTCCTTGTACTGCAGGGTCACGGTGCGGACTTCATTTGACTTTGCCAGCAGGTCCTTGTCGTTGTACTTGGTCGCGACTGCATCGACTGCATCCAGAGATTTGATGATCTGGTCGATATTGGCCATGGCCGAGGTCTGGAAGGAGGCTTTGTCCACTCTGGTGTCGTTGGCTCCCAGCAGGTACTTCTTTTCATCCAGGATGGTGCGCAGCGCATAGCGCTCGACACCGGTGGCATTTTGCACGGAAGGCACGCGCTGATCGGTAATCTCGAGCAGCACGGTGTTGACATTCATCAGGTTGAAGTAACCCAACCCGCCCAATACACCCCCGACCAGGATTACCAGCGCAAGAAATGCACCTAATAACTTTGTACCCATTTTCATATCATTGAACCAGGCCATTCTTCATCTCCTTGGAAGCAGGGTGAGGTAAAACCAAAAATAATCTGCGCTGTAGTATGCTTTAGTATAAATTCAAGGGTGGGATTATCAATTCGTTTAATTACTTAATATGCGTATGTAAAACTACTTAATGCTTACTAGGGTTCCCAGGCCGGTAGAAATAGGTATAACTACGGATAGCGTGTATGTGATTATTCCGATAACATAATACTTATGAAATCGTGCCTATCCACCCAAGCAAAAACTGGGATTATTCGATGAAGCGAAATTCCCCCCCATCCTTAAGAGCCGGTAATGGATTCACGCGCTTTTCGAATCAACGAATGAAACTACCCTTGCGATTTGTATCCGTAAGTTTCCAGATTTTGCTTGCCGTAATTATTATTTTTTCTCCAGCTTCGCG
>CAZHWV010000103.1:1941-15761 GCA_964536185.1 uncultured Anaerolinea sp.
AATGGTGCCTATCAAAGAATCGAATATTTCCCCCATCCATAAGGGCGGTAAAGCAAACCCTAAGGGTCTCCAAGACCCTTAGGGTTTGTTTGGGTCTCCATATTTTGCTTGCCATAATTATTATTTCTTCTCCAGCTTCGCGGGTAAATGCACAGGCGGGAACCCAAAAGACCGGGAGGGGCGCTAATTATTCAAACGAGATTACCTTTAAGACCGCCATTATTGATAATTATGCGCCTTATACTTTTGTCAATGCGCAGGGGCAGCCGGATGGTTTTAGCGTCGATTTGATGCAGGCGGTAGCGCTGGTGATGGGCATCAATCTGGCGGTCCCGGAACGATTGAGCCAGGGCATGAGTATTATCAAAGCCACCGGTCAGTATGACCAAATTTTCAAAATATGGTTTGGAACGCTGGAATCGCACGGGATAGAACCAAAAATATTTCTGCAGCTTCTCGGGGGGATCATTCTGGTTTTTTCCCTGCTCGGGTCGATGCTGGTTTTTTGGTCGTTTGCGCTAAAGAATCAGGTGGCTGCGCGCACCCAATCCCTGGAGCTGGAGATACAGGAGCGCTTGCAGGCCGAGCAGATTGCCAGGAAGGAACACGATAAACTGGAAGCGACGCTTGGTGCGCTCCCCGACCTGCTCTTTGAAGTCGGGTTGGATGGTTTTGTCTATGACTTCCACTCTCCGCGAACTGAATTTCTGTACAGACCTGCCGAGGATACGATCGGGAAAAAGGTACAGGATATTCTGCCTGCAAACATCGCCGAGGTTGTCCTTTCCGCTATCCAGGATGCGCATGAAAAAGGATATTCAACTGGCAAGCAATTTGAATTAAGTGTTCCCACGCGAAGCGGTAGTTCCATCAAAGGAATTCTTTGGTTTGAAATTTCGGTTTCCTGTAAAGTTAGTGATCCTGACCAGGCCCATTTTATTGTCCTTAGCCGCGATATCACCGAGCGCAAGCAGGCAGAGGAGCTGATCCGTCAATATACAAAAACCCTGGAGCGGCGTTTGGAAGAACGCACTGCCGACCTCAGCCGGGTTAATTCAGACCTGGCGCGCGCGCTGCGCGCGAGGTCTGAATTCCTGGCCAGTATGAGCCATGAATTGCGCACGCCGCTGACCGGCATCCTGGGCCTCTCGGAAGCCCTGCAATTAAACGCTTTTGGCGAGTTGAATGACCGGCAACAAAAAACATTAGCAACGATTGAAGATAGCGGCCGGCATCTGTTGGATCTGATCAACGATATCCTTGATCTTTCCAAGATTGAAGCGGGCAAGTTGGAATTACAATTCGACATCTTTTCCATTGCGGATGTGTGCCAGGCGAGCCTGCAAATGACCAAAAGTAAGGCCCTTCAAAAAAAGCAGAATGTGCATTACCTTGCCCCTGCCGAGCCGGTGATGGTGCGCGCGGATGCGCGTCGTCTGAAACAAATTCTGGTCAACCTGCTCGGTAATGCCATAAAATTTACCCCGCAAGACGGTGAGTTGGGTCTGGAGATCCAGACCAATGAATCTGAGCAAACCCTTAAATTGATTGTCTGGGATAAAGGCATTGGGATCGAAGCCGAGGAACTGCACAAGCTGTTTAAACCATTTGTGCAAATTGACAGCAGTTTTGCGCGCCAATATTCAGGTACAGGGCTTGGATTATCGCTGGCGCAGCGTCTGACCGAGATGCATAACGGCGGTATTGAGATTGAAAGCGTCTTTGGCCAGGGCAGTCGTTTTATCGTCACTTTGCCATGGTCGTCGCTCGTGACTGGGGACGATTTGCTCAGCAATTCGCAGGAGCAGGGAACCCGGTCTTCTCGGATGGAACTACCGCTGCGCGTGATGGAACTACCGCTGCGCGTGGTGGAACTACCGCTGCGCGTGGTGGAACTACCGCTGCGCGTGGTCATGTTTGCAGATGATAACGAGATGGTCTTGCATGTGGTCGCAGATTTCCTGGAAACTGGACAGTTTCGCGTGGTGAAGATTCGCGGCGGCGCCGAACTGCTCGAGAGAATTACAGAAGTCCATCCCGATATCATCCTGGTCGATATTCAAATGCCGGGCATGGGTGGACTGGAAACGATCCGCCGTATCCGCGCGCATGCTGACCCGTTGATCGCCGCGATACCCGTGATCGCGGTCACTGCCCTGGCCATACCTGGCGATCGGGAGTTGTGCTTGCTGGCTGGCGCAAATGAATATTTAAGCAAGCCATTGAAATTAAAAAAATTGGCTGCTACCATACAAAAACTAATAGAACAACCGCTTCGCGTGATTGAGGAAAAACTATGAGCGAACATCTCTATACCATTCTGGTCGTCGATGATGAAGTTGTCACACGCATCGCTTTGGGTGCCTTGCTTAAAAAACCAAACTACCATGTAGAAATGGCCGAAGATGGCATTCAGGGGATTGAAATGGCACGCCAGTTCAACCCGGATGTGATCCTGTTGGATGTGATGATGCCGCGCATGAACGGTTACGATGTCTGTAAGCACATCCGAGCTGATCCACAAATTGGCGAGGTGCCGATCATTATGATCACCGCCCTGGATGATCGCGAAGCAAAATTGGACGGCCTGATGGTCGGCGCGGATGATTTTCTGACCAAGCCATTCGACAGCCTCGAATTGGAAATCCGCCTGAACAGCCTGCTGAGGGTGAGCCGTTACCGCCATCTGGTTCACGAACGCGAGCGATTGAAAGAGACTCTGGCAGAACTCGCCACAAAAAACAAGCAGTTGCAAAGCCTCTCGCAGCAGACGCTGGATGCGCAGGAGAATGAACGCCGGCATGTGGCTGTGGAACTGCACGATGAGATCGGTCAGCTTATCACTGGGCTGAAACTCATCCTTGAGCGCAAGGGCGAGGATACGACTGATGGAACTACCGCTTCGCGTGATGGAACTACCGCTTCGCGTGATGGAACTACCGCTTCGCGCAGCCAGCTTGCGGAAGCGCGGGCGGTTACCAACGAATTGCTGCAGCGCGTGCGCGAAATATCGCTTGACTTGCGCCCAGCCGCGCTGGATGATTTTGGTTTGTCTGCCGCGCTGGATGATTTGTTCAAACGCTTCAGCAGCCGGACCAAGATCAGCATTCATCACAATGTAAGCCCGCTGGATGAACGCCGTTTTGACAAGACCATCGAGACGACTGTCTTTCGCGTGGCCCAGGAAGCCTTGACCAATATTGCCCGGCACGCCGGGGTGAACGAAGCCAACGTCTCCTTGATTTTCAAGCCAGATCTTTTGCGAGTCTCGATTACGGATACTGGCCTGGGCTTTGACCTGCAATCCAAGGAGGTGAGCGCTTCGACCGGGTTATCAGGAATGAAAGAACGCGTGCAGCTGGCCGGCGGGCGTTTCACGCTGCAGTCTGCGCCTGGCGAAGGCACGCTTGTGCTGGCAGAATTTGATCTGGAGCCAATGGAGTAGCGTATGTGTCCAATAAAAATCATCCTGGTCGATGACCACAAATTAGTTCGCCAGGGCTTGCGCTCCCTGCTGGAAGCTCATCCGGATTTTGAAGTGATTGGTGAAGGCAGTAATGGACTGGATGCCCTGCAGTTGATCGAAGATCTTGGGCCGGATATTGCGCTGATGGATGTGATGATGCCCAATATGAACGGCATCGAAGCCGCCAAGATTGCCCAACAGCGAGGCTTGAAAACAAAACTGATCTTTTTATCCATGCACGCCAATTCCACCTATGTTGTCCGCGCTTTGCAAAGCGGCGCCATGGGCTATTTATTGAAGGATTCCGATTTTACGGAGATTTTGCAAGCCATTCAGAACGCCATGGCCGGCAAGCGTTATTTGAGCGCAAGCATTGCCAGCGAAGTGCTGGAAGTCCTGCTTAACGCCGATATGGGTAGAAGCGATTCCTTGGATGTCTTATCCACGCGCGAACGGGAAGTCTTACAGCACATTGCCGAGGGTGAAACAAACGCGGCTATTGCCGAAAAATTAGCCCTGAGTGTGCGCACGGTGGAAGCGCACCGCGCCCATATCATGACAAAAATGCGCTTTCATTCCCAATCCGACCTGGTGCGCTGCGCAATTCAACTGGGGCTGATCGCCCCTTGAGCAACCCAGAAAGAAAGCAAGAAATGCATTGAACATCGCCATCAGTAGGGGCATGGTAGGGGCACAGCGTCTGTGCCCCTACCATGCCCCTACTCAAATGAAATTCGTGTTTTTTCCTTCAGCCGGCGCTATAATTACTGCGCTATTTTCATGGAGGTGTAAAATGCTAAGTGGTATGAATGATTCGACTGGAAGGACATATTTTCGGCGCATATCCTGCATGGGGATCCTAATACTCTTTTTGATTGCCTCGACCGGCTGCTTTGCTGCGCCAACCGAAAACAGCCAACCACCAGACACCTTGCCCACATTGCAGACCGCCGGGGTCCCGGAAAATCTTGATCCCGGGTTGATTCGCTATGCTGTTTTCCCCGCTCCACCTTATATGATCGGTGTTGGCGAGGAAAATTCAGCCATAAGCGGGATTGATGTCGAAATCGTCCAGGAAATTGCTTTGCGCATGAACCTGAAAATCGAATTTATCCCCTGTACCTGGGCGCGCTGCCTGGAATTGATGAAATCTGGAGAAGCCGATCTGATCAGCAGCGCTTACAAAAAACCGGATCGCGAAGAATATATGACCTACCTTCTCGAACCGTTCCTGGACAAGCTGCCGATTGCTTTTTATTTTCTTAAGGGGAAAAATTATTCAGTCGTGAATTATGAGGACATTTACCAGTTCAACAGTATCGGCGTATTAAATGGGGCCTCTTATTTTGAGCGTTTCGATCAAGATGCCAGGGCTGGAAAATTCCCGGTACCATCGCAAGATCAGCTTTTTCCCATGCTTTTGGCAGGGCGACTGGATGCGGTTGCCGGATATGTGCCCACAGAAAATTATCGCATTACAATTGGAGGCTATCGCGATCAGATTGAACGTTCTGAGTATGAATATCAGGAGCAAGCCCTGGTTTACATGGCGATCAGTAAAAAAGCGCAGTTGGTTGCCCGCATCGACCAGATCAATCAAATCAATCACCAATTAATCGCAGAAGGTTTTATCTCGAAAATTGTCAATCGTTATTATGAAAAGTATCATTAAACTTATTGGCGCCAGATTTATCAAGAGGACCATCACCCGGGATTTGACCTTGGGGTTGATCTTGATTATTACTTTCACGCTGGTTTCATTTGGTGCCATTAGTTATTTTGTTAATACTGTCAAACTTCAAAACGACCTGAATTTACAAGCCGACAAAACAGCAGAAAAATTATCCAACATTTTATCCATCCCAATGTGGACGCTGGATCTAAAGACCGTTCATAATATTGGCGAAGCCTACAAGGCAGCAGAAAATGTTGTCGGGATTCGCATTTTGGATGAGGCCGGCCATGAGATTTATGCAAGTGTTAGCCAGGAGGGTTATCTGATCACTGCGCGGAAGCCAATTTATTATCAAGACCGTTCGATTGGCTTAGTTGAAATATCCCTTTCCACCGAGCAAATTCGCTCCCTGCAGAATAGCATTTTGATAACCACCTCAACCATCATTTTGTTGGTAATTGTGGCCGTCTTGTTTGCTACAGGATTATTGTTGGAATTTACGCTAAACCGGCCCTTACAAGCCCTGACCAAAGGGATAAACAAAGTTGCCAATGGTAATTACAGTTATGTTTTAGCGCCTGCGCCACAATCCGATATCAACGAAATTGTTCAGCGCGTAAATAAAATGTCGAGGCAGATCGCTGAGAGAATTGAAGCCCTGCGCCATGAGCGCGATATCATTGGCCGAATTATGCAGACCAGCCCGGTGGGAATCACCATGTCGAACCGCGATGGTCAGATTACATTTGCAAATTCCCAGGCCAGAAAAATATTAGGCCTGGAGGAAGAAGATGATAAGTCCGATTTTTACAACACACTTCTTGAGCCAATTCCAAACCTGGATGAGCATTTATTCTTACAAGAGCGATCTCTATTTTTACAGGTAATATCCAGTGGGGAACAAGTTTCTGATTTGCAACTTTCGATCAAACTGGCGGACGGAAAGCAAGGATTACTTTCGATTAACACTGCGCCTCTTTTCAATGAAACAGGCCTGGTTGACGGCATCGTAACGACCATTGATGATATTACAGAACGCAAACGTTCTGAAACAGAACTGCGCCAGCGGCTGGCCGAGCTGGAATCAGTTCAAAGAATTTCAACTGTCTTGCGCACTGCCAGGACGATGGATGAAATGCTGCCGCGTTTATTGGATGAAACCCTGACGGTGCTTGGCACGGACACAGGCGCGATCTATCTGTTCGATGAGCAAGAGAATGTGTTGAAGTCAGTAGTTGCCAAGGGTTGGTTCATTGACATTTTTGAAGAAACTGTGAGCCTGTCGGCAGGGATTGAAGGGAAAACCTTTTCAACCGGCACCTCTTATTTGTCGGCTGAATTGGCGCATGACCCATTGACGAACGAAACCACCCGATCAAAAATTCCATCGGGCTGGGGTGGAATGTGTATCCCGATTCGCTCAGCAGATGAAATTTTGGGAGTTTTATGGATTGCTATGGTCCAGCCGCGTAAATTGCAGCCGGAGAATCTCCATCTTTTGATTACGCTTTCCGAGATCGCCGGTAACGCTTTTCACCGTACCCGTTTGCACGCTCAAACTGAACAACGTCTGCGACGACTGACAGCTTTGCGCACGCTGGATATGGCCATCAGTGTAAATGTTGATTTGAATAAGACCATCAATATCCTGCTCGACCAGGCAATCACGCATTTAGGCGTGGATGCTGCCGATGTTTTATTATTCCATCCAGATTTAAATTCTCTGGAATATGTTGCCGGGCGGGGGTTTCGCAGCGATTCCTTCGCCTCGACAAGTTTGCAGTTGGGGCAAGGCTTGGCTGGACGTGCTGTGTTTGAGCGCAAGATTGTCAAATTCCAAGATTGGCGCGAAGAGCCAGAGTTAGGCGATCTTCCATCGCTGACTGCTAGTTTTGAAACTGAAAACTTCATCAGTTACTATGGATTGCCGCTGATCGTCAAAGAGCAAGTCAAAGGGGTAATGGAGGTATTTCACCGGTCCCCGTTAAAAGCCGACCCGGAGTGGTTGGATTTTCTGGCCACGCTTGCCGGGCAGGTTGCCATGGCTATCGATGACGCCCAACTATTTAGCAGCTTGCAACGTTCCAACAGCGAGTTAGCCCAGGCGTATACCACAACGCTTGAAGGCTGGTCGCGCGCGCTGGACCTGAAGGATAAGGAAACAGAGGGCCACACCCAACGGGTGGCTGCCATGACCATTCAACTGGCGCAGATTTTGGGGATAAGCGAGGAAGAAATTGTTCATATTCGGCGCGGCGCTTTGCTGCATGATATCGGAAAGATGGGCATTCCAGACGATATATTGCTTAAACCCGGCGCTCTGAGCGAAGAAGAGTGGCTGATCATGCGCAAACACCCAACCTATGCGTATGAGATGCTTGCCCCGATTGAATACTTGCGACTATCCCTGGATATTCCTTATTGCCATCATGAAAAATGGGATGGGACAGGCTACCCTCAAGGGTTAAAGGGTGAGAATATTCCCCTGGCGGCGCGGCTCTTTGCGGTGGTGGATGTTTGGGATGCGTTGATCTCAGATCGACCCTATCGAAGCGCATGGTCAAGGGAAAAAGCATTGGCATACATCGCAGCGCAAAGCGGGAAGTATTTTGATCCGCAGGTTGTTGAAGCGTTTTTGAAAATCCCCTGAGGAACCTTAGCGACTAACCGCGATGGGTCTGGGCGCTATTCCAGGTCCTGGCGGGCGGAATAGAGTGCCTCGCGCCCGTCGCTGGCGGTAACGATTCGAAACCCTTCGGCTGTGAGGTTTTCGCGCACCAGGCTGCGGATGTTGGCTTTGTCATCAACGACAAGGATGGTTTTGGTCATGTTCCTATTGTAATCTCAGAAAGCATTTCAGGGGCAGAAGCAGGGCTTTAGCAGAGCGGTGCTTGTCCGGGTTAGGGCTTGTGCAGTGAATTGCGGATGAATTACCTGTCCTTACAGAAGTGTAGATTTATTTTATGCGCTTTTTCTTGTCAGACAACTTGTAAAAATGTATTATTATTTAAGCGCAGACCGGTGTTGGTCTGCGCTCGGGAGAATATTCTGACGAATATCGGGGAATATCACGTTGGGCCGCTGGAACCGGCGTCGAAGTCCTGGCGCGCTGTGCTTACTTTTGTTGCCATCGGGCTGCTTTACCTGGCTGTGGCCCGGGTCTGTTTATTTTTCGTATACACGTCGGAAGGGGTCGCTTCGATCTGGCCGCCGAGTGGCCTGGCGCTGGCAGTTTTGTTATTAACCGCGCGGCGGCACTGGCCTGCCGCCATTTCCGTTTTATTTATAGCCAATACCTGCGCCAACCTGCTCGGCAGCAACTCCCTGCCGGTCAGCCTGGCCTTTGCCCTGGTGAACTGCGCCGAGACTCTGCTGATCGCTGGTTTGTTGCACCGCTTTTCGCAAGCCCCATTTGACTTCCAACGTTTAAGCCAGGCGCTGGGCTTTTTTTTCTTTATTTTAGCCGGGAATGCCCTGACAGCCTTGCTTGGCGCGGCCACGGCGGTCCTCTCTTTTGGGGTTGATTTCTGGCGGGTCTGGCTGACCTGGTGGATTGCCGATAGCCTGGGGATGTTCCTGGTTGCGCCGCTGATCCTGGCCTGGCGGCCTGGTTTCGTTGGTCCCAGGCATTGGCGCCTGGCGCGGGTCGTGGAGGGTGTGGCGCTGTTCGTTTGCCTGAGCTTTGTCGTTGGCT
Source organism: uncultured Anaerolinea sp. (assembly GCA_964536185.1). Taxonomy (GTDB): domain Bacteria; phylum Chloroflexota; class Anaerolineae; order Anaerolineales; family Villigracilaceae; genus UBA5195. The sequence continues at coordinate 10,777 of CAZHWV010000103.1, forward strand.
ACCTGTTCCTGGATGCGCAGCCGCACCGGGTCGATTCGATTTTGCGTACATACCTGCTCTTCCCTTTTTTGATCTGGGCTGGGCTGCGTTATGATTTGCGCTTTGTCACCATCCTGTTGGCTTATACCACCCTGCTGGCCTTCGTTGGTGAGTTGAACGGTCTGGGACAATTTTCCGACCCCAATCAAAGCCCGGACCAGCGCCTGTGGGCGGTACAGGTCTACCTGGTTGTGCTAATTTTTACCACGTTGGTCTTGAGCGCCACAGTCAAGCAACTGAAACAGACGGGCGCCAGGCTGAGCCGGAGCGAGGATGAGTACCGCAATCTTTTTCAGGATGCTTCCATCGGTATTTTTCACTCGCTGCCGGGGGCGGGTTTTATCCGGGTTAACAACAGCCTGGCGGCCATGCTGGGCTATGCCTCGCCGGAGGAGATGCTGGCTGCGGTAACCGATATTGCGGGCCAACTGTATGTCGACTCGCCCAGCTACCAGGGCGTTCTTGAGCAAACGATCAAGCAGGATGGCTGGAGTTATGCCGTTAACCGCTACCGGCGTAAAGATGGCAGCCTGATGACGGGCAGGTTATCGCTGCGCAAGGTGCTCTCGGCAGAGGGTGGTCTGGTTTACCTGGAAGGCTTTGTTGAAGATATCAGCGAGCGCCAGGTGGCCGATGATATTGGCCAGGCGCGCTTGAGGTTGTTGAAATTTGCGGATCAGCACAGCCTGGATGAACTGCTGGTGGCCACGCTGGACGAGGCCGAAGCGCTGACCGGCAGCCAGATCGGCTTCTATCATTTTTTGGAGGCTGATCAAACCACGCTGATCCTGCAAAACTGGTCAACCCGCACCAAGCAGGAATACTGTAAAGCCCAGGGCAAGGGCGCCCATTATCCGGTTGACCAGGCCGGGGTGTGGGTCGACTGCATTCGTGAACGGGGTCCAGTCATCCACAACGATTACGCCAGCCTGACGCAGCGCAAGGGTCTGCCGGATGGTCATGCTGCGCTGACCCGTGAGCTGGTCGTGCCCGTGCTGCGCGGTGAGAATATCGTTTCCATTTTGGGCGTGGGTAACAAGCCACAGGACTATACCCAACTGGATGTGACCATCGTGGCCCAGTTGGCTGACCTGGCCTGGGAAATTACTGGCAGTAAGCGCGCTACTGAGGCCTTGAAGCAGAGTGAAACTCTGCTCAGCGCCTCCCAGGCTCTGGCCAGGGTGGGTGGCTGGGAGTACGACCTGGACTCTAAAAAAATGACCTGGACGCATGAAGTCTACCGTATCTATGGGGTTGCGCCGGATTTCGATCCAAACAATATCCCCCAGGATTTGAGTTTTTATGCGCCCGAAGATCAGAAGCTGATCGAAACTGCCTTTCAAAGCGCAATCAATGCCGGCCAGGCCTATGACCTGGAGCTGGGTTTTGTCAATGCCCAGGGGCAAAACCTGTGGGTGCGCACCCAGGGAAACCCCTTGATCGAAAATGGCAAGGTGGTCAGGGTGACCGGCACACTGATGGATATCACGGCCAGCAAGCTGGCTGAAGAGCGGCTGAACCGGTTAAAATATAAACTTGAACAGCAGCTGGCTGAAAACGAAGAGCTGCGCGCTATGCTGGTCGAACAATCCACGCATGACGCCCTGACCGGCCTGTATAACCGGCGTTATTTGGATGATGCGCTGCAGCGCGAAATCCTGCGCGCCGAACGCGAAGGCTACCCGGTCAGTGTCCTGATGCTGGACATCGATCGTTTTAAGAGTTTTAACGATAATTATGGGCATGCGGCTGGCGACCAGGTGTTGACGGCTTTGGGCAGCCTGCTGCGCGTCAATATCCGTGAGAGCGATATCGCCTGTCGCTATGGCGGCGAGGAGTTTGTCGTTATCCTGCCCAGGGCCGACACCGCGGATGCATGGAAGCTCGCCGAACACTTCCGCGAGGATTTCAGCGGTGTTCGCATCGGGCAAGAAGGCCTGTCAGCGACGATTTCGGTAGGCCTGGCGGTCTATCCACAGCACAGTCTGAGCGTGATTGGTATTTTGCGCGCGGCTGACTCAGCCTTGTATGCGGCCAAAACTGGCGGGCGCAACTGCGTCAGGGTGGCGGAATGACGGCAGCGTTACTCAAAGCGGAAGCGCCGGACCCCGATTGCAAAGAAGAAAGCGGCAAAACAGAGTAAAACCACGGCATTGGGCAGAATATCGAGCAAGCCACGCCCGCGCAGGAGCAGGTCGAGCAAGCCCTGCATGGCCCATGTGGTCGGCAGGATGTGGACGATGGTCTGGATGGCGGGCGGGAATAATTCCAGTGGATACCAGCAGCCACCCATCAGGCCCATGACATTCCCGGCCATGATGCTGAGCCCATTGGCCTGCCCGCTGGTTTTGACAAACGCGCCCATGGTGGTCCCGATGGCGGCAGCCGCCAGCGCGGAACTGAAGAGCATCACCGCCAGGGCAAGCGGATCGCGACCCCAATTTAACTTCATGACCAGGATACCGAATCCGACCAGGAGCAGCATTTGAACCATCGCCAGGGCAACCTGCCCGCTGATGGCGCCCAGCAAGTAAGTAGCCTTGCGTGTAGGAGTGGTCAGCAGCCGGCGCAGCGTGCCCTGCGTGCGTTCAAAAGCGAAAAGCTCGGAAATGCCGAAGAGCGGGATAAAGACCCAGGTGATCAACTGTCCGGCGGATGAATTGGCGCGGGGGTCATAATCGATTTTTAGCTCGGGGGTTGTTCCCAGAATGACCGTTGTCCGGCCGGGGGCGGTATCCTGCAGTTCCTGAGCAGTCTTGAGCGATTGGTCGAAAAAGGCAGCCTTGTCTGCCTCAGACGAAAAAGGCTGGCGTTTCTCACGCTGAGTCACTGCGTTGGCCGCCGCGCCGACCGCGCCGGAGACTCGCCGCAGGCTGGTTTGCACTGCGCGGGAAGCCACGGTGGCGTTGAGGTTGTTGGGCTGCTGGCGCAAGTCCAGCTCGGCTGTGCCCGCGCGCAAGCTGGAGACATCCAGCCCTTTCGGGATGATCAAGAGGGTGGAGGTGCGGCGCTGGCTAAACTGGTCTTCCCCGGCTGCGAGGCTCACGACTTCGGGGCGCACTGCCGTTGATTTTTCCAGCTCGCTAACGATCTGGGCGGAGAGCCCCGTGCGCGATTCATCCACCACCAGCAGGCGGATGCGCGTGTCTGATTTTTCAGCGGAGGGCGACCCACCGGCCAGCAGGAAAGTAAAAAAGACGGGCAGGATAATAAAAAAGATCAGTTCAGAAAACCCTGAAAAGCGGATCAGAGCATCTTTCCAGGCGATGGCGAATAATTTATTCATTAGTTCGATCTCCTCGGCAGGGGCTTCACTTTTTCATCAGGTTTGAACGGCTAAGGAGCAGCGCAGAAACGATGAACAAGCCTGCGCCGATCACGAAAAGCGCCAGGAGTGGTTTTCCCAGGTTGCTGAGCGTGCCGCCAAGCGCCAGGGTGGTAAAACCATCCAAACCCCAGGTGTTGGGCGTGATGCTGCTGATCTGGCGGATAATAGGCGGCAGTTGTTCCAGGTCGATAAAACTGCCGCCCATGATCCCAAAAATGAGCATGATCGCCGTACCAATGGTCGATACCTGCCCGGGAGTGCGCGCAATGGCGGTGATCAACAGGCCCCAACCCGTTGCGCCGAAGACAGTCGCGCAAATCAACACGGCAATCCCAAGCGGATCGCCCCAACGTACCTGGAATAAGAGGGTGCTGGCCAGGATCAGGATGCTCATTTGGGCAACGCCGGTCAGGAAAATGCCGAGCACCTTGCCGCCCAGGATCTGGGTGGAATGGGTCGGCGAGACCAGTAGACGCAGCAGGGTGCCCTGGGCGCGTTCGGCCAGGATCGAGCGACCGCCATAACTGACGGTGTACATCAGGAACATGAGCGCCATACCGGGAGCCATGTAGGCCAATGGGTCAAAGTCAACTGAATTTGGACCCTGGATATCGGTCTTGAGTTTGATGGCCGGGCTGGAAAAAGCCTGGTCCGTGGTGTCAGCAAACATACCCTTGACAAGCGTCTCGACCTGGGCCACCGATAAATTCTGAATATCGGGTATGGAGGCCAACGAGGTCACCCCGCTGATGCGCCCGGCTTCCACGCGGCTAATGAATTCGTCGACGATGGCCGTGATCACCCCGGAACTTGCCGGGCGGGCCGGGTTGGTATAGATCTCGATCTTGACCAGCTGCATGACCGGCATTTGCTGGGCCTGGGTGGCCTGGTCGAGGCTTGCCTGGGTGGGGATGATGCTTTCAGTGAAACCGGCCGGGATGATCACGGCAGCAGCTCCTCGGTCCTGGTCGATGGTTTGGCGGGCAGCTTCGGCGCTGTCCATTTCAACCGGCGCGAGGAGTTTTTCCAGGTCGGCCGATTTGAAGACTTCGACAAGCGCATTGCCCAGCTGGCCTTTATCCAGGTTGACAATGACGACCGGGATATCCGACAACCCGGAAGAGCTGTTTCCGCTGAAGCGGCCGGTCACAAAACCCAGGCCGATAGTCAGCGCAAAAGGCGCCAGGAGCATCAGGATTAATGCGGCGCGATCGCGAAAGGCCAGGCGCAGATCTTTGATACCGATCAGAAGGAGCTTCTTCATCAGGCATCCTTAATCGCGCAGGGCGCGGCCGGTCAGTTGTAAAAAGACGGCTTCCAGGTTCGGTTCACGGATGTCAATCGAACGGATCTTGATCCCGCATTCATTGGCCTTGCCGACGACTGCCGCGAGCACTTCCTCGGCTTCAGGGGTGATGATCGAAACCTCCTGCTCAACGGCGGTTGCCTGGAGCACACCTTCCAATCCGTCCAGGGATTTTGCCAACGCCTGGGGGTCGTCATTCTCGCCGAGGTGCAGGATCAGCGTTTCGCGTTGGCCGACCTGCTGGGTCAGCTCCTTTTGCGTGCCGAGCGCGATCAGATCGCCGTGGTCGATGATCCCGACCCGGTTGGATAG
>CAZHWV010000104.1:0-15719 GCA_964536185.1 uncultured Anaerolinea sp.
CCCGCAATCTTTCCTCTACCAGGAACTGCCTCCCGGCAGCGGCAACGACCAGATGTTCGCCTCCGCCACCACCTCGCAATCCGCCCAGTCTGGCAGCGTGATCGTGCTGGATGTGCCGCTGCAACCGGTCGAGATCAAGCCCGGCCTGATGGTCAACCCGGCCACACTGCTGGCCGCTCTGGACCAGTACGGCAAACTATTCCTGGCCATCGAACCGGCTGGCGGTTTGCAAGCAGGCGAGATCCTGACCCTCAACCTGGGCGAGATGTACCAGGCGCTGAATGCTGGCACCCAGGTGATCCTGCCTACCCCCACTGCCACCCAGATCAAGTAGGAAGCATCCGATGAGCGAACAACAACTGACCGTCATGCTGGCGGGCCCGGGCCACGAGGTGGTCATCTACCAGATGCAGCCCGCTTTCCTACATGATGCGCGCTTCAACATCGTTGGGACTGCCCAAAACTGGGAGAACCTGCAGAACAACCTGCCCAAGCTCAAGCCGGATGTGCTCATCATTCAGGCCGATATAACTCCCGGTCCGGATGCCCTGCAAACCCTGCTGCGCGGCCTGATGGCCTGGAGCGGGCTCGCGATGGTGGTGCTGCCTGCCTCCCTGGCGGGTTTTAAAGGCGCGATCCAGTCGATGGAAGCCGTGGTGGGCGGGGTCTACCTGGCCCCGATCTCCTGGACGGACATCGCCGGGCTGGCCTACAGCGCGGGGATCACGGCCCAGGCCAACCTGCGCAAAGTTACTCCAGCTTCGAGCTACGGCCCGGCCAGTGACTTTGGCGCAAGTTCTCAGCAGACTGTCTCGCCATTGGTCACCGGCACCAAGCGCATCGCTGTGCTCTCGCAGGCCGGTGGCGCAGGCGCATCCACCATCGCCGAAAACCTGGGCTACGAACTGGCTGCCCGGCTGTCGGTCAAGGCGCTGTTGTTTTCGCTGGGTATGCCACCCGCTGCATCGGCGCACTTCAAACTGCGCTACGTCCCGAACCTGACCGAATTCTTTGAACGTCCTGGCAAGCCTGCCCTGCAGGCTGCCATCCAGCGCATCGAAGGACTGGACATCCTGCTCGCCCCGGAAGACAGTATCGAGTATGCCACGGCGGTGAAGAACTCAGCGGATGTGCGCGCACCCAACAGCATCTACTCCTGTTTATTAGCCGCCGAAGATGGTTCCTACGGCGCCCTGATCATGGATCTGCCTTCGGATGAATCCGAGTGGATGATTCACTCGCTGCTGTTTGCCAATGTGGCCCTGCTGGTCTACCGCCCGATCATGGCCGACCTGTTTGCCGCCAGGCATACGCTCAATATGCTCAACCGCCTGGGGAAACTCCCGCGTGAAGCCACCTACCTGGTGCTGAACCAGGCCTCCGAAACCAGCAGCCTGACCCCGCGCGCCTTCCAGCAGGAACTCTCGCAGGCCCTGGGCTGGGCGCCGCCGATCATCGCGGTCATCGACGCTGATCCTAACGTTCTCGCGGCCCAGGAACAGCGCATCCCGGCGGTATTGCGCTCTGAGAAGTTGAGCAAGGGCCTGCGCCAGATCATCGGCGCGCTCTTCCCTGGCATGGAACGCGCAGCCAGCGCGCCGCAAGACAGCGGTCGTTCGGTCTTCAAGCTGCCACGATTAAGGTTTGGGTAGGCCAATATGGTCCTGAGCATGTTGAACACCCAATCCGCAGATGCGGCGCTGGATGGAAGCGAGCGTGACAAGCTGGTCAACGAAGTCATCGACCAGATCAACACCGAGTTTCCACCCGCCGTGCTGACCCGCCCGACACCCGTTGAACGCGCCAAAGTCATGGAGCATGTCATCACCCTGGTCGGCATGGCCTACCGCCGCAGAAGTCTTCGGCCTGGCCAGGCGGTCGAGCAGGAATTGTCCGCTGAAATCTCGCGCAGGCTGCTGGGTCTCGGTTTCCTGGATCTGCTGCTGCCACCGGCGCGCACGGACATCTCCGAGATCACGCTCTACTCTCACGGTCTGCTGCAGATCATGCGCAAGGGCGAAGTGCGCTTTGAGACAGTCGCAATGCGCCCTGAGCCGGGCGAAGTCTGGCGCGTGCTGGATCGGCTGCTTGGGCCGCAGAACAAACGCCTGGACGAGTCCAACCCGTCTGTGAACGCCAAGCTGCCATCCACTGAGCACAACCCGGGCGGTGGGCGCATCAAGGCGCTGCACCCGGCCATCGCGCCTCCGGGAAGGATGCCGTCCATCAACATCCGGCTGTACGAACAGAAACCCGTGCTGCCAGAGTGGCTGATCGAACGCCAGGCGCTGAACGCCGAAATGATGGAAGTGCTGCGCGAGGCGATGCAGTCCGGCAAACGCACGTTAATTTGCGGCGGAACGCGCACCGGCAAGACCACCATGCTCTCGGCGCTGTGCAATTTCCTACCCGAAGGCTGGCGCATCGTCAAGATCGAAGACCCGGAAGAAGTCTGGATCGACCGCGAGACCGTGCAAACCATCGAAGCCCGCCCGCAGGCCAAAGGCACCGAAGTCACGCCTTACAACCTTTCGGATGGTGTCGATGACGCCATGCGTATGTCGCCAGACTACCTGGTGATCGGCGAAGTTCGTGATGGGCGCGCCGCGATGTCGCTCTTCAGGGCGCTGATGACCGGGCACTCCGGCTGCTGCACGCTATCAGGGAAACGGAATGTCAGGGGAAGCCAGGCTGCTCGCAGACAGGGCAACCTGGCCTGGACAGGCAGTCGGGCACAGAACGCGCTACGCGCCGAACATCTGGAAGTGGTTATGAACACGCTTGTCAGGTGGAGTGTTGATGAAATAAATCGTCCTGGCTGACTAATGAGCGAAGGTCAAGGGATCAGGCCAAGTTGTTTAAGGAAACCTGGTTGCTTTACGAAGCCATTACGCTTTCATGGTTCAGCAGTTTATTCTTGATAAGAATCAAGAACCACCACCATGAAACTGCCGCTCTTGCTCTTTGGAATTGGCAGCTACCTGGGAACTGCCAGCAGATGGTTTAGTATCCCCAATTGCCTGGTCAGCGGTGAACAGGCAATTGGGGACAGGGGTCTGAACAGAAGTCGCTGGATGCCGTCCAAACGCTCCGGACAGTCGGTGGAGAGTATCCGGCGTCACCCAAAATTAGGCGCTATGTGGTCGGCTGTTCCGGAGAGTGACTACGGATGGTTGGCCAGCAGTGGTTTGAGCATGCGCTTCGAGATTGCCCGCAATGTTGCCGATCAGTTCAAAATCAAGCAGGATTGCGGCAGCTTAACGCGCATGTTTGATCAGCTTGATTGGCTTGGGCTGACCGTAACGCAGAAGTTTAGTATTGTCTGTCGCATCCAGCTGGTAGCTATTCGCCTGTCACCCAAGGGCAAGGCTTATTGTTTAGCCATGGGCTGGGAGCCTGTCGACAAGACTGGGAGCGGCTTTTGCGCCTGCACTCCGCGGACAGCCAGGCCCGGCATGCTGGCGCGGTGATGGCGCTGGAAGACCGGGGACGGAAGACTGGGGACGGGGAAGGGCGAGGGGACGGAGGACCGGGGACGGGGCACGGGCAAACAGGAGAAATGGCTACTGGTGCAGAAAGAACAGGGTTACGTGGCCCTGTGCGCCCGCACACCGATCCGGCGGGAGTCGATGATTGAGGAATGCATTGACCTGGGAGTTTACGGGATCGCCACCGATCTGTTCACGCTCTACAAGACTCGTGATACGGCTGGCTCGCCGTTGTGGGATCAGACCTGGAAACTGGAAAATAATTTCACCTTCACCCCGGCCAGGATTTTGATGAATGGTTACCCGAATCATTTGTTCAAGCCCCAATATTTAGGCCGGTTCTGTTCGGGCTACCGTCCGGAGATGCTATCCATCGAAGATATCGCCCCCGGGCATCCCTGATTGAGTGGGGTGGGGATGGCTTGCCGGACTTGATGGATGATGCCGTATTTTGCTGGAAATTCATTTCAAGGACAAATACTCCAGATTGTTCCCATCACGTTCAATTCGTGTCATCGCTGGAATTCGCGATAAAGGTGTTTGAAGCTCGAAGGGAAATAACTCTGCCTGGTTATAAAGTTCATTGAGCACCACACGTTGGTGCGGTGCAGATGCGACTAAAATACTGATAAGCCAATCCTGTAATTTGGGATTTTGCATCGGCCTGGGGCAAGCCACAATGGATCCATCGTCTTGGATTTCGATGACTTTCCAATCACGGAAGGTCTGGATAATTCGGTCGACCGTGCGCGGCAGGGTGTTCAGGTTGCTATATTTTTCCAATAATCGATTGTGGATATCGGCGCGGCGAAAGAATCCCTGGATGTTCTGGAGTTTACCTATTTGTGTGGCCACATCTCTAAATAATGGAAAAATCGCCAGGGACATGCCCCAGTGGCAAATCAGGTGTTCAGCCGGGCTGGTTTCTTTGAAATATTCCAGGCACTGTGCCCTATGGATGTCATACTGAGGGTATGAATCCAACCAAAGGCGCGTCAGGACATTTGCAGTCTTGCGCGTAGAATCAGTTCCATGAATGAATACCGAAAGATACTGTTTTACTTGTTTTACCTGTTCTTCTTTTTTGTCGATTGAATGGGCTGCAATTTCCAGAGTGTATTCAGCCCAAGAGTAGGAAATAAAGCGGTCAAAACCAACCAGGAAAGTTTTTGTTTCTGCCATTAATTTATTCCAGTATCGCTTTCAAGATATCAATTGCCATGCCACGCTGAAGAATGTCGTGGACATTTTGGTTACGGTAATTGCGCAGGCAATTATAACAACTCGTATCCCGTCCACAATCCTGGTGATGTTCATCATCGATATTTTCAAGGGATGTCACAAAAACGTTCCGCAATTTTTGGGAAATCCGGTCTACGTGACCCGCTCCGCCCGGAACCGTATCGTACAAGATGAAGTGGGGCGGTTTGTTGAAGTCACGATAATACAGCGTGCCATCAATATCATCTCGGCGAATACCCATTTCTTTGCTGGCTCCATCCAGAATTGCGTACAGGGTCGAAAGCATGCCTGTATATTTTGTCAAAGCGGATAAATACCCATCAAAACCAATTTCCAGCACGTTGGTCATATAGCGATGACCGAGATGGTAGCAATTAGTTTTACCGTTACAATCTTTTTGGGTGAAGGGGTTTTTATGTTTTTCAGCCCTGGCTTTTAGACCGCCTTGTGCGTAATTCACTACCTTTGCCCAGCCACAGGAACCGCAGATGTCAAATCCCTTGCCTAGTCCATCATTGACCAGTGATAACCATCCATAAGGAGATGTAATTTTACTGACTTGAACACTTAGCGATATAAACTCAGGGTCAGGAATAAGTTCTTTGTCTCCACTTGTTTTGGTTTTGGAATCCAGGTATTCTGTAAAATAAATCCGGCTGGCGTAAGTGCGTTGCGGCGCATCATCTCCCGGTGATTTTGTATCGCTTGCGGCCACAAAACCTTGTTGTGGAATAATATAAGTGCCTTTCATTTCCATATTGGTATCTAGCGCCTTGCCGCAGCACATTACTGGCAATTCACTGGCAGTATAGCGCCAATGAAAGCGTTTGCAGCTTTTGCACACTATATAGTGAATTGGTACCCATTTTTTATTCGGCAGTAAACGCAAACCCTGGCTGCGCCAGATCCGTTTTCCAGCGACCACCTCACTCCCTGGGGCAAACTCCGAAATTGCCATGCGTAAATCCCGATCCAACTCAATTTTTCTAGCTACGTCAATAGAAAGGTGTTCGGTCATCAAGGGAACAACATCGGTCGGGAAACCATATTTTGGTAAAACATTACGAGATCCCAGAAAATCCAGCAGTCTTTTCCCTTGGATATTTGAAATGATGTCGCGCAGGCGAATATTTTCATAATCTCCCTTCGTGTCATTTCTTTCCCGTGCATCCTGGCGTATTTTTTCCAATTCTTCCACTTGGAAAATAACATCCGTAACGGCCAGATCCAATGCTTTGAAATCCGATGGGTTGGTTAATTCATTGATCCATTCCCAGTTGTCGATTCCCATCGAACTGCGCAAATCAGATGGAATGATTCTGTTTAATGCATCTCTCAATTCAGGCGGTCGAGCGGCAAGGTATTCTCTGAGTAAATCGATCCCTTTTTCCTTTTCGGTTGAGAACAGAAAGTCATGGACGGTATGAAGCTTGACATTACGAGAGTTAAATGCCCAACGGAAGAAAGCCGAGAAAAGCACTGAATGTAAATGACGGCGGATGACCTTCTCATTGCTCAAAACGGTTGTAGGGGGATGAATTTTGCCAGCCACCATGGTTTCTGGATGGCTGAAATAATTGAGGTCATGCGAGCGGCGTTGGGCATAGGTGAGAACAAAGGCAGCCGCATCGGTGCGGCGTCCAGCTCGGCCGGCGCGCTGCAGGTAGTTGGCTGTTGATGGCGGCACATTGCGCATTACCACAGCCTGTAAATCCCCAACATCCACGCCTAATTCAAAGGTCGTCGAACAACTCAATACATTTATTTGCCCATTGATGAATTGGTTTTGAACTTTGGCGGCTTCCTCGGCTGTCCACTGCGCGGTGTGCTCCTGGGCAATTAAAACCATTGGATCGCTGTTCAGGTATGCATCTCGGTAAAGATTTTCCTTCAGTAACGCATCTTGTGTCGATAAGGGCTGCAGACGCCCATTGCAGCCATAAGTGGGACACACCGCGTTAATGCCTGCGCGCGTTATATTCTGGCATTGGTCACAAATCATCCAGCCATCGTATTTATCCAGGGTGGGTATTACCCGCCAACCAGCATGACCGATCTTGAACCCAGTCCCTTCGCTGCCACCAATTGGGCGGCCAACGATTGCCTTATTCCACGGGGATGATACTTCCGTCAAGTCTTCCCATAATTCAACCAGCAATTCGTCAGCGAGGGTTTCAGCCTTGAATTCAGAAAGCGACTTTTCTCTGCGCAGCAAGATACGCTTGAGATAATCTCTTCTAGCGTTAGCATAACCTTGTGTGGGAACCCAGCAGTAAATCCCTTTCTTGGGATTGCTCTCCTTATAGCGGACAAAAAACTCTTTTTGCCGCGGCGCAAAGGCCTCGTCCTTGTATAGTTCCAAGCGATCATCCAATAAATAAGTGATTGCGCCCTGGTAGCGCAGGGTGTTCAATAAAGTTCGAACCAGGTTGTTTGCTTCGTTTTGGCTCAAGTTCCAAGGCGCGCGCTCGAGGACTGCCGGTATCGGCCAGTTTTCCAGCAGGATCGGTTCAAAATAGAGCAACCCCAGGCCCTCCAGGCTGATGCGCCGGTCCAGCGGTGAAAACTCCTGCATCAACCAGATCGCCATGTATTTTTCCATTTCTGTTGCTGATAATTCAGGGAATAACCCTTGCTTGTTGACTCTGAACGCCAGCCGCCCCAAGAGCTCTCCCATCCCCAAATTTCCATTGGAGGCGTCAGGGTCATTTCTCATGGTTTCCACGATCATCCGGCGCCGCAGGTTGCGCTCGTGCGCGCGTTCCAAAAACGGGGCAAAGAATGCGGCGTTTTGCCGGCTGTCTGTAAAGTTCAGCATCTTGCGACCCTGTCCAGGCAGGCTTGCGCTGTTTGGAGCTTTTGAGGCCGGGATATGTTGGTATAAGGCTTCGGCCAGCACGCTCACAGGCGCATCCTGGCCCGTCAGGAAGCGGTAAATCACACCTTTACTGTGACGGGTCGAGCATTTCACACAGCGATGCAGGGTGCTTGAGCGGCCAATGTTCAGTTCATTAATGGGTTTCATTTGACCGTTTTCACAGCTGCACAGCCGCCGTCCTTCAGGTTGGATGACCCCGCAGTGCGTGCATATCAGATCCGGCACTGCTGATATTTCTTCTTCCCGCACAACGTCCGAGGTAATTTTTTCGTCGCAAATGATTTGATCCTCGTCCTGGAGGTTGATTGTTTTGTCAAAAACATAATATTTTGTTTTTTGCTTCGCTTCCGCGTCATACATCGCGCTGCTTTGGGTTAAATATCTAAAAGCAGGATTGTGTTTGATCGTTTCGGTATTATCTTCCTGCAATTTGTCCCCGCTTTTCTCCTCGCCGATCAGGTAAGGCGTGCCGCAGCGGGTGCAGGTTGCCAGTTCAAAAACGCGGCTTTCGCAGTGCGGGCAGTATTTATACCTGCGCAGAAACAAGCGCTGTTGTTTATCTGCAGGTAAGTTCTGATGTGCGCTTTCATTCAGGCACACGAATGCGCCTTCCAATGCGCGCGCAAATAAATGATAACGCGCGGGCAGCAGGGGCATGCTTTCTTTGTCGGCGCGCGCGAAAACGCATAAGGCTACCAGGTCAATCAACGCCTCTCCTGCGCCAGGATTTTTGCCGAAAATATCTTCCGCGAGATCGAATAATTGGCGCGTTCGCTTGTCTTCTAGGGATTTCAATACATTGTGAACATTTTGATCGCTGCGTAAAACTTCATACAGGTAGCGCTGCACAGCCGCGGATGGTTCCTTTTTTGCTTCGACCTGTGCTTCAGCCCGGTTGATTGCCAAGCCTGATTTTCTGACAATTGCTTCAATTTTTGCCAGGCAAGTCAGTTGGGCTGCTTCGTCTACCGGGCGGGGTTCCAGCTCTGTAACCAGGGCATGATAAAAAGCCGGGTTCCCGCTGCCCCAAATCTTGCTGCTCAACTGCCCGATAGTCATGCGCTGCGCTTCAACAATATCCTGGAAATCCTCATTATTTTCATCCCATAGAAATTTAAGGTGAAAAAGGTTGTTCGCGAATTGCAAAACTTCCGGATAATCTTGCCTGCCCTTGCCCAGGGTCGCGCTGGTGGCAATGGCCTGCAGACGGCCCAACTTGTCCTGCACAATTCGATCTTCCAGGCGGCGTAACAACATGGCCATTTCAGTGGCGTTGGCCCCATCGTAAACATGGACTTCATCCATCACAATAAAGTGCCAGTATTTTCCGTCTGGACCATCGAACAGAGAAGAATCTTCCGGCTTCAAGAGCAGAAATTCGAGCATGGCATAGTTGGTCAGTAAGATATGTGGAGGTGTATCCCGCATTTCTTCACGACTGAGCAGCTCATGCTTCACATCTAGCTTAGCTTCCTCGGGGTAGGTCTTTTTGAAGGCTTCTTTCGCTTTCGTCGGGTTATCTTTCGTTTCGCCGATATATCGTCCAAAGGTGATTCCTGGATAATTCTTCAAAAGCCGGCGCAGGCGTTTCATCTGGTCATTTGCCAGCGCGTTCATCGGGTAAAGCAGCATCGCCCGCACTCCTGGCCGGGACAGGCTGCCGTTTTCTTTTTCCCGGAATAAATAATTCAAGATCGGGATCAAAAATGTTTCGGTCTTCCCGGAACCGGTACCCGTAGCGACCACAATGTTGCGCCCCGCCACTGCTTTTCGGATGGCGCTAACCTGGTGCTTGTACATTGGGCGAGTGTAAGGCAGTTCGGGCGAATTTAGTTTTGCGAACTCTGCCGATAGTACCCTTTCTTCAACCAGGTCCTTGAGGCTTTCCCCTGTTTCATAGGGCATGGAAATCTCAAGCAGCGGACCCTTTACCAGTAAATCCTTCTCCGCCAGGGCCTCGGCAAAAGCCTGTCGATACCATTCATTTTGAAATGGCTTGATGGTCTTCAAATAGCGCAAATAGGTGGTGCGGATATGGTTGGTCGTGTTAATCGGGTGGATGGCCACAATAAACCTCTTATCAGGGTTTGAAGAATTCTTCGATGCGTTGGAATGGCACGGATGGTGCCTGTTTGACGGGTACTGGCAAGCTGCCTGGGTGATCGCGTTTGGTATGCCAACCGGTGATAAAGCCCAGATCGGCAGAAATGATGTTTTGGCAGACGTTACAACGATAGACTGCGTCTGCCCGGGGAAAGATCAGACGACCGTGAGCCATATCGGCATGCGCAGATTCCGGATGAGTTTCGGGGTGCAGGGTTAATTCCAGTTTTAAGTTGGGCGCATCCACCGGCGTAATTTTGACGATCTTTCCCTCGTAATCCTGGATGGAAATAATATTGGCCAGCCCGGCAGGTGTCTTGATATGCATGCCGGGTTTGATATGCCCGGTTTCCTCTGGATATTCGGATATGAGTGCGTACAACAACATTTCCCAGCGTTTATTGGTGGGCAATCTTTCCAGATGGGAATAGGCGAATTCCGGATTTTTGCCCATCAATGCCAGACCATCTTCTTCTGAAAGATGGTTGTTTTCCAGACATTTCAGCAAGAAATTGATGGCAACTTCCTGTTCGCGCTGGATCAAAATGCCCAGGCAGGCGCGCATCACTGCCTTGGATGATGCCTCGGCAGTTGCCAACCCTAGCAGATGTTTGTTTGGAAGTGATGCGATCAATAACGATGTATTTTCTCTGGCAGCTTGGGGGTCAACCCTGGAATTGGCCGGGGCTGGTTTATAAGAAAATGGCCGATAAACTGGCAGCAGGGGTACATGTTCGCGGATCTGGATTACTTTTTTCTGGTGGTCACGTATTTGGTGTTCTTCCAGAATGTCTCGATTTGATGAAATAAATTCTTTGCAATATTGGCACTGAAAAATAATACTCTTGCCTGGAAAGCTTAATACATTTTTTCCGAGATCCAATTCTGCGACTTCAGGATTAATTTCAGAGTGTAGGGCCAGTTTG
This sequence comes from uncultured Anaerolinea sp., assembly GCA_964536185.1. Taxonomy (GTDB): domain Bacteria; phylum Chloroflexota; class Anaerolineae; order Anaerolineales; family Villigracilaceae; genus UBA5195. The sequence continues at coordinate 10,638 of CAZHWV010000104.1, forward strand.
AGTGAAACGTTTTCTTCATTATCGAGGGCAATGTCAAAAAGTTTATCAGGTCCCTGAATTTTATCCACAATTCCCCATCCTCCGGGTGTTTTCACCGACATGCCAGGGATGATATGGTGTGTTTCCAGAGGGTATTTGCGTGCCAGTGCAATAATAAATTTCTGGAATTTTAAGAAATTCTTACTTTCCAGAAGTGTATGATGCGCCAGCCCGGGGTTGAGCGCCAATAACTCACTTGCCTGTTCTTCGCTGAGTTTTCCCTGGTCGAGGAAGCTCATCACCTGCAGAATACCTGTCTTGTCTTCTTTGTTGATTAGTTCAGTCAACTTAGGGATTGGGCCAACTTTAACCGGCCGCGTAAAAGGCTTCGCCAGGTTGGGCGCTGCGCTTGGAGGTTGAATGCCCAATTGATGCGCATACTTTGTTGCCAGAACATTCAGCTGCGATGTGACGGATGGTTTGGGGTGTAGGCTGCTGAGGACGGTATAGGTGAAGACGGGGTTAGCGCCGAGCAGTTCGCTGACTTCATCCCCGCGTAGCTCTCCGCGGTCAAATAACTCGAAAATCCGCTCGATGCTGACCCGTTCTCCACGTTGGATGAGATGCCTTAAGTAAGTACGTTCAGCCTGAAGATCATCCTTCAGATCCATCAAGGATACCAACGCAGATGTGCATAATGCCTGAATGGCTGTCTCCTGGTTGGGATGACGCTGCAGCATTGCCGCAATTACCTTGGTTGTATCTGGATTGTTCTCCATCTTGCACAGGACTTCCAGGTTTTGATCAATGGCCTCCGACAACAGATCAACCGCATCGCAAAGCGAAAGGTGACCGCTCTTCATTTTCTTCAGGATGGCGCTAACACCGGCTTCTTCCGCCCTTTCCAATAACAGCCTCAGGCAAAACAACACTAGCTGCGGGTCATTTTCATGTTCCAGAATGACCTCTGCGCTTTTGGAGTCCAGCATGCGAAACTGGGCATGTTGCAAATAAGTCTGGCGAATGGGGCTATCTGGCTGCGTTTTGACATAGACTTCCTTGAGCCGCTCGGGTAGCAGCATCTTGGAACGTACAGCTTTCTGAAAATACACAGCGTGCTGTTCAACCCAGTCATGGAAAGACGTCAGGATGCTATAGTTGGCTTGCTCGATGGCTGCGATGCTGGCCTCGATCTCGGGATCGCGCCTGTCGCGATCATTCAGGCTTTCATAAATACAGGCGCTCTCAAAATGCGCCTGGAATGCGCTCCTGGGATTTCTCTGGATGCGATTTACAAGTGTGGCAAGCTGTTCCTGGGGCGAGATGGTCTGGATATGAAAATGGTCGTTTTCAGGCAGGCTGATACGCGCTTCCTGCCTGGGCGGAGCGATATAAAAATACACCTGGTAGTCGGAGGGCAGCAGGCCAACATCTCGAATGTGGAGCAGGCCGTTTGCGTCATCAGGTATCTTGAACTCCACGCCGCTGTTCCAGGGCTGCCAGGACGGATACAGGAACACACGCCGGTTGCGCAGTGCAACTGCTTCCTGCCAGTACAACCGGTAATTCAAGCCTTCCTGCTGCTCCAGGCCCACATCCGAAATTTCCAGACCTCTGGTCAGTGAAAGGATATTCACTCGCGCACGGATGCCCTTTTCGTCGTACAGGCGCAGCTCAAAGGTAAAAACAGAAAGATCAGGATGGGTACGCAGATCGTCGAAGGTGCTATTCAACGAATAACGCAGGTGATTGTCTCCAAGCAATTTGCGTTCCGCGTCAATCCTATGCAAAGGTTTATCCGGATTTTCCGGATCCAGCAGTGCGAATTCCAGCCGTCGGACAATCCTTGAAATGCCGGGCATATTGAATAAGATCGAGACCTGGTTTTTGCGCAAAACATCCAGAAAACTGTCCACCGAGCGCTGAGCGGCTTTGATGGTAGCTTCTTCCAGCTCATCACCAGAAAGGCTGAAGGTCCAATTAAGATAAGGCAGTGCAATGAACAATGGCACAACCGCTGGGGGTTGGTCAGGTTCACCCGGCAAGACCAGGTTCAGTTTGGCCTGTGGGATTGAATGGGACAAAGTTATGACATACTGTCCGTACTGCCCCTTGATTTCGATCTCGTCGATCGTGCCCTGCGTTTCCAATACTGCGTTTGTGGGCAGCGAAACGCCAAAGGTTATCTTTTCATCCGTGAATGCAGGCAGAATGATTTCCTGAAAATCCTTCAGACGCAGTTTTGGCCAGATGCGAAAGCGGAGTTCATCATCGATTTCCTGGTGATCCGAGAGCTTGATGATATAGGTTCCGGCTGGTTCATCGCCAAGAAGCATTTCCAGATCCAGTTCCCAGCCATCTTCAACAGGATTCAAATCTCTTTCGGTCAGGTCTTGCCCCAGGCTTGGGATAGTTGGTCCTGCACTTTGCAGGCGGATAGTCCAACTTTGCCCGGGGTGCCTGGGCAGCAGCAGCCTGGGCGGGCGACCGAGATACAGCGGCACTTCTTCCGGATCGGCCGTCTCAAACAATTCCCCACCCGCCAGCCTGGCTGAATCCAGGTGGGTTGCGACGCGCAGGATGATATTTTCTTTCCCTGGCTGCACAAACCGGACCTGGCTGACCTGCTCAAGACCAATCAGCTCCTGTTTCCAACTGCTCCAGGCCCCGCGCAGCGGCTCGAGGTCAGGGGGAAAACGCGCCTCGCCGTCGAATTCCAGTCGGCCATCCAGTGGGGTTAAAAACAGGTAGGGTTTGGGCTCAAGCAGGTTGAAAGCACGTTTGGTGGTGCAAAAATCTTCCTTGCCGGGTTCAAAGACCAACAGTGATGGCTGGCCAACGCCAGGAAGGAAGGCCAGATTCCAGCGCCGCAAAATATTTAGACCCGTTTCTGACTGCATCCCAAAGGACACACTCACGTGTCTGACCGGGGCAGGGATGACTTGCTGGTCGGTGCGTGTGACGATATCCTTCCCGGACCTGGAAGGCCGTATCTGTTTGATGACCGGCTCCGGCAGTCCATCCCAGCTGATTTGCCAGAAAACCTGCGTATTGCCACGCAAATCCTTGGCACTTAGCACTTGCTGGGGCAGGTTCAGCACCAACCCGTGGCCTTCAGGGTAAAACAGCAGGCGCGGGGATTTCAGGCGCGTGTCATACTGCACCTGTTTTTCCATGAAATCGATAAATTTCTCGGGCACGTAAGCTGGCAGCTGCAGGTCAGCGGGCACATCGCCGTCTTTTTTATAGGCGCGCGCCATGCGCAGGCATTCCGAGAGAAAGGCCAGGCCAATCTCGCCGCTGTTTTCAAAGAAATTGCGCACGGGTGAATCAGTAAAGACCAGCACATCGGTGCGCTGCAGCAGTTTGATCAACAAGGCTTCCGGTGGGAGACCGGCGTACTGGTTTTTCTCCACGCCGGGCAGCAGCATGTTTCTGAAAAAATCGTTCAGCGAATAGTCAGGGATGCCGCCGTGAATACGCATGGATGTGACGTATTTTTTAGTCCTACCGCCCACATCCTCAAATGTTGGTTTCTTGTTTCGTTTGAGAATATCAATAAAAAGCTTGCGCCAGCCGGCATTCCCTAAATCCATGGCAACTGCACCGATGGTTTCTCCCAGGGTTTCCCAGAATTCGCCTCGTGTGTTGCGAGCCGCGAAGTGCGCCAGGAATACCACGAAGCTGAGCGGGTAATGCTTTTCCAACCTGCGCGTGGCTTCACGCAGGTTTTTGGTGCGCGCGACCACGGACCGGACTTCTTCGGCCAGCGAGTCGTATTCTTCCCGGTTGAGCTCGATCTCGCTCAACAAATTAACCCCCGGAAACTGGTTTGTAAACTCTTTCTCCCACTCCGTGATCATCTTTGGCATCTGTTTTCCCCTGACTACATCAATCTTTCCTGTTTGGGTCCCTGGGCCTGGCGCAGGCTGGCGTTGTGATAGTACATTAATAACTGCTGGCTTTCCTGCAAGACCGATTCGGGCATGCGCTCGGCGATTTCGACGATCACGTCATATTGGCGTTCGCGCCAGGCATGACTGAACCCGGCCAGGATGGCCTCGCTGCGGAAGATTTTCAGCCGCCCATTGCTGTGGCGGTAATCCTGGAATTCGCGCAGCAGGGCTCTCTGGCGCAGGGCTTCCAGGTCGGCTTGTTTTTCGGGGTCGGGGTTGTACCAGCGGCCGGCCGGGTCTTCCAGGAAGGACTGCTCAAGCAGGATTTTTAATTCGGGCAAGGCCTCGTACTTGGATTTGTGCAGTTGTTGGATGAAGCGCGGCTGCAGCTCGCCATAGGTTTGCGGCCCGTGGCCGCTGGCAGGTTCGAGTTCCTGGTGGATCCACTGGCGGGCCGAGCTTTCATCGGTGACGAACAAGGCCAGTTGGGCCACGCGCTCAGCCTGCAGGCGCAGTTTGTCATAGGCGGCCGCCTGGGCCGGGTTGAAGACCATGCTTTCGCGCTCCAGGAAGCGCTGGCTGAGTCCCTGATAAAACTCGGGTGCCGAGAGCGGCACATTCAGCCCGCGCTGGATATGAAAGGCCACCATGCGATCATACAGCAGGTAGGGCAGGCGCTCCTGGACGGGTTCAATGATGCCGTCCTTCAAGTTGGGAAGCGGCAGGTTTTCCAGGTGCTGGCGCATGAATTCCCAGGCACCCTGCACCGAGCCGCCCTGCTCACGAAATTTTTGCTCAAAGGCGGCGGTAGGTTTGTAGGCAGAGATAATAAGGTCTTGCTTAACAGCCGCAGAATTTGTTACCTGTTTGAATGTGCCTTGCTGTTTGTCCAATGTGCGCACATCAGCTACCACGAACCCCGCTGCAAGAATGCTTTCTTGGATGGTATTCCAAACAGCATTATGAGAATTGTGAAATTCTACTGTAATCCAACGCCCAGGTTTCAATATTCGAAAAAATTCACTAAAACACAATTGCATTAATCCTTGATACTCATTTATTCCTTTTCGTTGTACATTATTGATAATTGCTTCTGGGTGGGCATTTGTAAGGATACCCAACCAGGATTCCCATAAAAGATTGAGTTCAGAATACATCAAATTAGCACCAAATGGTGGATCAACAAAAATGTAGTCTATTTGTTCAT
>CAZHWV010000105.1:0-15714 GCA_964536185.1 uncultured Anaerolinea sp.
GATCCCCAGCAATGGCCATAAACCAGGCAAAAAGGGGTTGGGAATATTGCCTGGCAAGGATGGTGGATAAGATGAATTGGTCACAGTGCGCCTCGTTTCGTTTTGATCTTGATCCGCCCGCGTATCGGCGCACATTGGCAGTGCGCAGACGAAATTCAGCGGCGAAACCCATTTCCGTGGTTTCAGACGGATTCAACCTGGGTAAAGTTTAGCATGGACGCAGAATGAATTGCAAGACTTTCCCACCGCTCTCAGCATTTGCATATCCAGTCCGGCAAAATTCTCAAACTGGTACTGCAAAGACCTTTCGTAAAGAGGGGCTATTGGTACCAATCTTGGACAGACACACAGAAAGCTTGCCAATACGTGCGAATTTCAGGCTAAGGATAGCCATAGGCATGGTAAACTGACCTTGTGTCCCAACACATTATCCGTTGCGATGCAGGCACAAGAGAACTCTGTTTTTCACAGCTAATTTGCCGCCAGGGAAAGGAAAATTGCACAAATAGATGGCATTTTTGCCTAAATATCCACTATTTTGCATCATGAAACAATATGAACTTGCATACCGCTACCGCCATCGCCCACCCAAACATCGCCTTTATTAAATACTGGGGCAACCGTGATGCAACCTTACGCTTGCCGGTAAACGGTTCGATCTCGATGAATCTTGACGGGTTGTTCACGCGCACAACCGTCAGTTTTCAGCCATCGCTGGGCATCGATGAACTGATCATCAATGCCCACGAAGTAACCGGCAAAGGTTTGGAGCGCGTATCTGCGATTTTGGAGCTTGTACGCCAGTGCGCCGGGTTGGACCTGCGGGCGGAAGTAGTCAGCGAAAATAACTTCCCAGTAGGGGCTGGCATTGCGAGTTCAGCCGCAGCCTTTGCTGCCCTGGCCCTGGACGCATCTCATGCTGCTGGCCTGGATTGGCCGGAACCTGCCATTTCACGACTGGCCCGCCTGGGTTCAGGCTCGGCCTCGCGCAGTATCCCATCCGGTTTTGTGGAATGGAAAATGGGGTCTGGCGATCAAGATTGCTACGCTGTTTCGATTGCTCCGCCCGAACATTGGGCGTTGGCTGACTGTGTGGCAATCGTCAGTGCCGGACATAAGGCTACTGGTTCTACCGAAGGTCACGCGCTCGCCCCCACCAGTCCACTGCAGGCTGCCAGGGTAGCAGATGCACCCAGACGCCTGGACATGTGCCGCCGGGCCATTCTAGAGCGCGATTTTGACGCCCTGGCCGCAGCTATCGAGCACGATTCAGATATCATGCACGCCGTCATGATGACCAGTCAGCCCGCATTATTTTATTGGAAACCCGCCACCTTGACAGTGATCGAAGCTGTCCGCGAATGGCGAGCCTCGGGAATTCCAGTGGCATATACGATTGACGCTGGGCCCAATGTGCATGTCATCTGTACCCAGGCCTCCGCTGCAAACGTGGCCGAGTTATTGAAGACCTTGCCTGGTGTAAACTCCGTACTGGTCGCAAAAGCCGGACAGGCGGCACATTTGCTGGCCTGAGCTTGCAGTCTAATATTCTGCTAACAAAAAGACGATATAATCTTCTTACCGCGCCCATTTAAGGGTATTTTGGCGGAGAAGGATGACTATGACTCTAATAATTGTGGTGCTTGTTTTTGGTGGAATGGTGTTTCTGCATGAGTTCGGGCATTTTCTGGCAGCACGCCTGTTTAAGATTGAAGTGGAAGAATTCGGCTTAGGCTTCCCGCCCAAACTGCTGACATTGTTTAAGTGGCAGGGAACCGAATTTACGCTTAATGCTCTACCCATCGGTGGTTTTGTGCGCCCAAAAGGCGAAAATGATCCCAATGTGCTTGACGGTCTGGCTGCCGCCAACCCATGGAAACGTCTGGGGGTGCTTTTTGCCGGGCCATTTATGAATCTACTTACCGCCATTGTCGTCACAGCCATCATAATTGCCCAAACGGGCGTTGGTGTCGAAGGCAAGGTACTGATCGAGAATGTGTCAGATGCCTCACCAGCCCAACAGGCTGGGATCAGACCCGATGATATTCTGCTGGCCGTTAATGGCACACCCGTCAGTACGCTGGATGAGGCCCGCAATCTTATCCGCGCTGGTATTGATACTCCTGTCGAATTTTCCCTGGATCGCAGCGGTAAACAAATGAAGATCAGCGCAACACCGCTTTCTAGTCGCCCCGCGGACCAGGGTGCCCTGGGTGTGGGTCTTGCCTACCCGCGCCGCGCGGCTACCATCAGCGAGATACTGGTCGGAGGCTTTGCCTACACCGGCGCTCAGGCAGCCAGTATTTTGTATATCCCCATCGGCTTAGTGCAGGGTGTCATTGCTCCAGGTGAGGCCCGTCTCATTGGCATGAAAGGGATTTATGATATCTTCAGCCAGGCCATACAACGTGACGTACAAACCCGCCAGCCGGCCGCGCTTACCCCCTCAACCGCCAGTCAAACTCCCCTGGCAACCACGGAACCGACCAACTATATTCTCTCGCTGGTCGCCATGTTGAGCGTATCTTTGGCTGTGATTAACCTGTTACCCATTCCAGCTTTGGATGGTGGCCGCATACTATTTACCTTGCCTGAGATACTCTTCCGCCGCCGGATCCCCTACAAGCTGGAAAACATTATCAATGGTGTCGCCATGTTATTGCTCATCGCCCTGATGGTGGTTATCAATGCCATGGACTTCATCAACCCAGCCAACATCAAACTACCCTAAGAAAATACATCACGATCTATGAAAGAAATTCCCTTTTCAACTATCCTGGCCGCTCTGACCAATTCCGAGCATGCTTTCCCCTCGCGCTATTTTACGCGGTTAAGTGATCTGGCGCCTGCTGAGCTGGCGGCTTTCATCCAGGCCTGGCCTCGCGTGCCTTTGGTGCGCAAGCGAGTTCTGCTCAAAAACCTGAATGAACTCTTTGAAGATGATACCTTGCTCTCGTTTGAAACCATCGCAGTAAAGCTTTTACAGGATGAAGATGGCGAAGTGCGTTCTCTGGCCCTCAAACTGTTAGATGAGACGATTGACGCCCGCTTGATCCCCACGCTGGTCGAAATGATCCAGACCGACCCGGAACCTGAAGCGCGCGCGCGCGCCGCCACCGTTCTGGGTCAGTTCGTCCGCATGGGCGAGATGGGTGAATTACCCGATGGGAAACGCGAGCTGTTGGAAGAAACTCTGTTAGAAGCTGCCCATTTCCAGCACACATCAGTGGCTCGCGCAGCCCTCGAAGCTCTGGGCTATTCCAGCCGCCCTGAGCTGGATCGACTGATCCTATCCGCATTCAATCGTCCTGACCCTCTTTGGCAGGCAGCCGCGCTCTTCGCCGCCGGGCATTCCGCTGATAATCGCTGGCAAGAACAGATCATTACCGGTATGCTCAGCGAAGATGCAAATGTGCGCCTGGTGGCAGTCCAGAGTGCAGGCGAGTTAGAACTCGCAGCTGCGCGTAAACCATTGCTGGATATGCTCGAAGACGAATTGGATGACGATGTGTTCCAGGCCATCGTCTGGTCGCTCTCGCAGATCGGTGGCGAGGATGTGCGTACCTACATTCAAGCCTTGCTGGCTGAAGCTGAAGACGATGAACAGATTGAATACCTCGAAGAGGCCATGGCCAACCTCTCCTTTACTGAAGACATGGAAGAATTCGACATGCTGGCTTTTGACCCGGATGATGAATTCGGCGAAGACAAAGAGTAATTCCCTCCATTCCTGCTCTTTCGTCGCTTCTTGGTTCGTCCGCTTACAAAATTGACGGACGGACCTTTCTATATATTTTTCTCCCCCGAAATCGGGGGAGAGGTTACAATTGATAGATACCCCAGCGTCCATTGAGTATTGATGTCTTTGTCCGAACTTTTCGCCACTTTCGTCAATAATATTTTGCCAATCATGCTCATCAGCGCGGTGGGCTTTGTTTTAGGAAAAACCCTCCACATTGATTCTCGCTCAGTTGGGCGGATTTCCTTCTATTTTTTCGGTCCTGTATTGGTTTTTAATCTGCTCGTTCACAGCCAGCTCCCAAATGGGGAGATTATCAAGACCGGCGCCCTGGCCATCGGTGTTATGCTAAGTACCGGCTTGGTGGCGTTGGTCAGTGGTCTTTTTCTCAAATTAGAACGTACCGTGCTCGTTTCCATGCTGATCACATCCATGTTTGCCAATAATGGCAATTACGGTTTGCCCCTGATTGCTTTCGCGTTTGGGCAGGATGCGCTGGCGCATTCCAGTATTTATTTTGTGTTTTCGTCTCTGCTAACCAACACGCTCGGGGTACTGATTGCGTCTCTCGGTCATTTCGGCCTCAAGCAGGCCATCTTGGGCATGTTCAGAATACCTACTTTCTATGCTGTCCTTCTGGCGGCATTGTTCAACCAATTCCACATCCATCTGCCCCTGCCGGTGGATCGAACAGTCTCGCTCGTCGCAGGTGCAGGTGTTCCACTCATGATCCTGCTGCTGGGTTTGGAATTGCGCCAGCTACGCTGGACGAGTAACCTTTCCGCACTCGGCCTGAGTACTGCAATACGTCTGCTGATTGGGCCACTGCTCGGACTGGCCTTTACATCAATTTTAGGCATCACTGGTTCAGGCCGCCAGGCCGGGATCATGGAGGCATCCATGTCGGCAGCGGTAGCCAACACCAACCTTGCCGCAGAATATAAACTCGATTCATCCCTTGTGGCGGCCACCATCCTCGTCAGCACCCTGCTCAGCCCGCTCACGCTGACACCATTGATCATTTTCTTGGGAAAGTAATATTATGCGCTCCCTCGTCCTGCTCTTATTTGTCCTGACTGCTGCGTTGACCGCTTTTCACCCTGTTCGCGCACAGCAAGCAGGGTCTCTGCCGGTCGACAACCTCGGAATTTCCTATGAATTTGGTACTTTTATTACTTTTCAGGCTCAGATCAGACTTTCGTCCCGACCCAGTGAGGCTTATTTATTGTTCCGCGCTGACGGCGAAGATACCACCCGCGTTATCCCCATCCAATTGGACGCCCAGGGGAACACTTTTCAACGTTACGAGCTAAGCGAGGGGGCGGTTCGTCCATTCTCCACCATTCGCTACCATTACCGTGTAAAACTGCAAACTGGGGAAGAACTTACCAGTGATGAATATTTCTTTCAATACGAGGATAACCGCTTCACCTGGCAGGTTTCATCTGGCGACACAGTCATCATCCATTGGTACGATGGCGATCTTGCTTTTGGGCAGGAGGCCCTTGACGTTGCCCGACGTGGTATCAATAAAATAAACGATTTGCTTCTGGTCAAGCAAACCACGCCAGTCGATATTTATATCTATACCTCCAGCGCGGACCAGATCCAGGCGCTCGAAATCGGTGGGCTGGCCTCAGTCGGCGGCCATGCCAGCCCAGAATTGCGCCTGGGGTTGGTTTCCATTCCACCGGGTCCAGAACAAGGTTTGTTTATGGATCAAAAAATCCCCCACGAGTTAGCCCATATTTTAACCTACGATTTGATGGGTGAACGTTACACCCAATTGCCAGTCTGGCTACGTGAAGGTATCGCTGCTCAGGTTGAGTTGTCCGCCAACCCGGATTACCCGCTGGTATTATCGAAAGCCTCTGGCCAGGGAACGCTCATCCAGATCGATAGCCTGTGCGGCGCATTTCCGCCAGAAAGTGGGCAGCTTTTTTTGGCGTATGCCGAATCTGAATCGTTTACACGTTTTATCATTGCTCAATTCGGTCAAACAGGTTTGCTGGCGCTTACCAGCGCGTATGGCGACGGGCTGAACTGCAAGCAAGGTATGCAGCAGGCGCTCGGCAAGTCGCTCACCCAGGTCGAAGATGAGTGGCGCGCGAGTCAGCTCGGCGAAAATATCGGTCTGACCGCTCTCAAAAACCTTTTCCCTTACCTTGCAATCCTGTTCGTTTTACTGGCCGTTACGCTGGTCAGCGCCTTCGCGGTCAAGAGGCCTCAGAATGACTGAACCTTCCCTTCGTATTCACATTTGGGTTATCGGACGTGTGCAAGGTGTGGGATTTCGCGCTTTTGTGGCTTTTTGCGCAGAAGAGATTGGCGTCAACGGCTGGGTGCGCAACGTGAGCTGGAATACAGTGGAAACGCTTGCCGAGGGCAACCGGGAACAGGTTGATCAATTCATCCAGGCGGTTAAAACCGGCCCCAGTTCTTCACGTGTAGACGACTGCCGCATTGACGAAGAAACCTATACTGGCGAATTCCCCAGCTTTGAAATCCGTTCATCTCGGTGAAATAAACAAACTTGGCTGAAACCTGGCGTTACATCTGCACCCCTCCCGCGCGTGGCGCGTGGAACATGGCCGTCGATGAAGCCGTGCTGGAAACAGCCGGTCGCGGCCAGGCCCTGCCCACCTTTCGGCTGTATGCCTGGCATCCGGCCTGCCTTTCGCTTGGGTATGCGCAGTCCTTCAACGATGTCGATTTACCGCGTTTGCATGCCAATGGTTGGGACCTTGTGCGCCGGGCTACGGGGGGACGGGCCATTTTGCATATCGACGAATTGACCTACTCCGTCGCGGCACCTCTCGATGAACCCCGCATGCAGGGTTCCGTTTTAGAGAGCTACCAGCGCCTGGCCCAAGCGCTGATCAGCGCTGTTCGCGCCTTGGGATTGCCGGTAGAGATGCAGGCAAACGCCCCAGCCGTGGGTGCCACCAAGGGTCCGGTTTGTTTTGAAGTTCCGTCTGCCTATGAAATCGTGGTCGACGGGAAAAAGCTGATTGGCTCAGCGCAGGCTCGCAAGAAAGAAGGTGTGCTCCAGCACGGAACCTTTCCCTTATCCGGCGAACTTACGCGCATCACCCAGGCGCTTGTTTTCCCTGATGAGCAGGCTCGCATGGCTGCCGGGCAAAAACTGCTCTCGCGAGCAACCACGGCCGCATCCGTTACCGGTCGGGTCATATCCTGGGAAACGGCGGCTTCGGCTTTCGTGAACGCCTTCAAAACCGAGCTGGACATTAATCTTGAGCCTGGAGAACTGACTGCCTGCGAATTGTCCCGTACAGAAGAGCTTATCCAAACAAAATATGACCACCCTGGTTGGACAAAGCGGTCATAAAAAGAAAACAAGTTGAATGGTTTTACTTGATAAAGACGGGGTTTGGAAAACCAAGCGCACCAAAAAGCTTAGTCAGAAAACTTTCTGCATTTTGCTGAGCCAGGTTAAGTATGCCGTCCTCAATAGCCGCTTTTTTGATTTCATTCTCGGCGGCCTGTCGAGCAGTGGTTTCGAGGTTTTGATCGCCATCGGTCAGCAGACCGGTTTCGCGGTTGTAAACATAGGATTTGTCATTATCCAGCGTGGTGACAAAAATTTCTACCGGTGGCAAGCGCACGTTGAGCACACCGTTCACCATTTGCATGTCGCCAGGTTTGAGTTTTTCCATATCGATCCCGGCGATGACAAAACCATGCGCAACAAACAGCAGCTTATCGCCAAATAAAAATCCAAAATCACCCTGTCCGATTTCGGCAGTGATCACCTTCTCAACTGTATACTGGATAGTCTCGAGCCGGGCAAGAGACCTGACATCCTTTATGATGGTCACCGGATCAGGGATGATGGTAGGGGTCGGGTGCAGCAAATCGGCCACCTGGGTTTGCAGGGCGGCGTTCTGCTCTTGGAAAGGCGCCACCATGCCATTAATGGCATTATTTGCGTTCTGTTGCACAGATTGAACCAGGTAGTATGCTGCCCCGATGATGACCACGATAAGAATTAGCAAAAATGCGGTGGCTTTATGCATAATATTCGCTCCTTGTATGTATTTCATTAGACTCACGCTGTTGATCAGGTGAATAACCTGTTTGCAAAAGGCCTGTACTATATACGTCTAACCCCCCAGAAAGTATCTATCATCCTTGCCTAAACCTTTTATTGAGGTTATTATCAAATGGTTGGGGTACCCCATTCAGCCCCATAAATTGAAGAGGAGAAATAACATGAAACGAAGTTTGTATTTGATGTTTTCCGTCCTGATGCTGGCATCTCTGATGCTGGCGGCCTGCGCGCCCGCGGCAACCCCTGCCCCTGAACCCACATCTGCGCCTGTGGCTACTGAAGTACCCGCCACGGTTGCGCCCGCTCCCACCGCAGTCCCGCCCACCGCAGTCCCGCCCACGGCGGAACCTGTCGTAGAAGCCACTGCGGTGCCCCCAACCCCCACCCCGCCCCCCGCCCCCGTCTGCACAAAGATGGCCAATCCGCCCGCAGTTGAGGCTGGTACGTTTGGTTCAGCCGATAATCCCATCGTGATCGCCTTCGTGCCATCCGGAGATACCGGCAAAATCACCAAAGCCGGCACCGCGATTGCAGAATGCCTGGCTGCAATGACCGGTCTGGCCTTCAAAATCGAAGTCGGCACCAGCTACGCGGCCTCTATCGAGGCCATGGGCGCGACCAAAGCTCAGGTCGGTTTCCTCAATACTTTCTCTATTCTCCTTGCCGAGCAAAAATATCAGATCATACCCGCCCTGGCCAACCTGCGCAAATACTCCACCAACGCAGTCGATCCGGATATCGCTCTCAAGGGCCAGATGCAGCCTTTCTATAAGGGCCAGTTCATTGCCAACCAGGCTTCCGGCATTAAATCCTTTGCAGATCTGAAGGGCAAGACTTTCTGCTTCGTCGACCCAAACTCCGCCTCAGGGTACATTATTCCTCGGATTGTGCTCCAAGCCAATGGCATTGATCCCGATATTGATCTCAAAGCCAGTGTTAACGCCGGTTCGCACCCCAATGTTGCCATCGCGGTTTACAAGGGCGACTGTGATGCTGGTGTGACCTTCATTGACGTGATGGTGGATGCCGCCGCAAACCTGGCCGCAACCTATCCTGATATCTCCACGAAGGTGATCGCTTTTACCGATACAGTGCGTATCCCCAACGATGGCGTCCAATATATAAAGGAACTGGACCCCAAGGTTCAGGAAGCAATCACAGAAAGTTTGCTGGCCATGGCCGCTGACCCGGGTGGCGCAGCTGTCTTGAAGAGCCTCTACAGTATTAACGGTTTCCAAAAGATTGATTCCACTTTCTACAATGACTTCGCTGCTGTTTTGAAGGCCGCCGGCGTTGATCCCGCCGAGCTTGTCAAGTAAAATCGCTTTAAGCCTGGCAGGCCATAAGACCTGCCAGGCTTTTTTTTTGATATCGCGAGATGAACCTCGCCTAAATTAGGCTAAAAACCTGTCAGGTAATATATTTATTTTAAGAGTCATCCGGGCAATTATGTTAAGAGTCGAAAATCTCACGAAAGTTTACCCAAACGGCACCCAGGCGTTAAAAAACGTCAGCTTTGAAGTCAAAGATGGCGAGTTTTTAGCTGTCATTGGGTTGAGTGGTTCCGGCAAGTCAACCCTGCTGCGTTGCATCAACCGCTTGATCGAGCCAACATCTGGCAAGATCACCTGGGACGATCAGGATATCACCGCAGCTTCGAGCGCAGATATGCGCAAGATTCGCCGGCAAATTGGCATGGTCTTTCAGCAATTCAATTTGGTAAAACGTTCATCCGTGCTTACCAATGTGCTTTCGGGACGCCTGGGATACGTTGATACTCTTTCAAGCTCTTTGCATTTATTCTCAGCCGCCGATCAAAAGCGCGCTCTCGACAGCCTCGACCAGGTTGGGTTGGCAGATAAAGCCCATGTCCGCGCTGATTCGCTTTCCGGCGGGCAACAGCAGCGCGTTGGGATCGCCCGGGCGCTTATGCAGGAACCCCGGCTTATCCTGGCAGATGAGCCGGTTGCATCGCTTGACCCTGTTCTCGCGCACTCAATTCTCAAGTATCTTGAACAGTTAAACAAAGAACGTGGGATCACTGTATTGTGCAGCCTGCACTTTCTGGATTTGGTCCATCGTTATGCCACTACTGCCATTGCCCTCAAGGATGGCGAGCTGGTCTTCCAGGGATTGCCCAAGCAGATCGATGACGCTCAATTCAAAGCCATTTATGGACAAGAAGCCGAGCGCGTCTCAGTCATTTGATCTCAGCGCGGTCCAAGGTCAGGGCCTTCCGGCCTAAAAATTCGGTTCACAAAAATACTCGCCGCAAAAAAAAATTCATGGCAACTTCAAAAAAAATGCTCAGACCACCCACCAAGCCAACCCTGTTAATTTTTGCATCTTTGGCGATTCCCGGGCTTGGCCAGTTTCTGCTCAATAAGCGCTGGCGCGGCGTGTTGATATTGCTAACAACCGCAGTTTTGGCTTTTTTGATCAACTGGTCATCAGTTCATCAAAAAGTTGGACTTGTGACCATCGGCAGTATCCAAACCAGCTGGCTGTGGCTGCCGCTGATCTTGTTTTGGATCTGGAATTTGCTGGATGCCCGTACACTGAGTGCCCACAAGACCCTCAACCTGCTGCCTGGAGTTGCGTTTGTAGCGCTGATCCTGTATGTGATTGCCTGGAATGTCACAGAGGTAAAGATAAACCGGCTCATCGAACGTTTCGGTGATGCGCGGATTGTTGCCCTGAACCTGCTCAATCCGGACGTGTTTGCCATAAGTATCAACGGTGAAGATACGATCTGTGATTGGAGCTGCATGTATACTTATTTGGGGGACAGGTTCGCCGGACGTCCACCCGCGGGTATTGTTCGTATCAGCGATAATATGCTCGACATTTTCGGCAGGATGAAGCCTATGCCAGCCCAGAAATGGCAGATAAGCCTGGGACTGGCAACTGAAGGCAGCAAGATCAATACCTTCGTCGCCGGCACACTGATCGAGACCATTGCGATGGGCCTGATGGCCACCCTTTTCTCGACCATCCTGGCCATCCCGGTTAGCTTTTTGGCCGCGCATAATATCATGTCACGCATCCCTGGGGGTACTGTCATCTATTACGTGGTGCGCACCATTCTAAACATCGTCCGCGCCATCGATACAATTGTTTGGGGGTTGATTGTGATTGTTTGGGTCGGATTGGGGAGTTTTGCTGGCGTAATTGCCCTCACGATCCATTCCGTGGCCGCTCTTGGAAAATTGTTCTCTGAAGAGATTGAGCATGTCGACCCCGGACCCATCGAGGCAGTCAGCGCCACAGGCGCAAACCTGGTCCAGACCATCCGTTATGCTGTCATCCCGCAAATTGTGCCTTCTTTCTTGGCTTATTCGCTCTTGCGTTGGGATATCAATATGCGCTCTGCTTCAATCATCGGGTTTGTGGCTGGCGGCGGAATCGGTTTCTTTGTGATTGAAACAACCCGCCAGGGCGCATACCAACAATACGCAACCGCCTTGTGGGCAGTGGCTGCCGTCATTATCCTGGTTGACTATATCAGCGCCAAGTGGCGTGAAAACATTTTGAAAGACCAGTCCTCCGCGCAGCGAGAAAATAAAAAACGGACACTGTCTGGCAGCCTTTTAATCGCCTTCTATGTACTTCTTGGCCTGATCGTTTTCAGCTATAGCTGGAATGTTACCGAGATTTCCATTAAAAGTTTGTTGGACCCTGGTAAAAATTTTGGTCGCCTGATCCTGGACTTTATTAGCCTTGATCTTTCTACAAAAGTGCGCACACTTGTTTTTCAGCAAATGCTCGTCACTGTATTCCAGGCCATGCTGGCTACCACCCTGGGCGCTTTGTTTGCCTTGCCATTCAGTTTTTTGGCCGCCAAAAACCTGACCGGTAAGAGCGTTTTTTCTGTCTGGATTTACTACAGCACCCGGGCAGTGTTTAACATCCTACGCTCGATTGAAGCGCTGCTTTACGTGGTCATTTTCATATTCTGGGTAGGCATCGGACCGTTTGCAGGTATGCTAGCCCTGGCCGTAACCTCCTTTGCGCTGATCGGAAAATTGTTTTCAGAAGCAATCGAAAACATTGAGACTGGACCTATCGAGGCAGTCAACGCAACCGGAGCAGATCGTCTCCAAATGATTTCTTATGCTATTCTGCCGCAAATTACCCCGCCCTTTATTTCCTATTTGATATATCAGTGGGATATCAATATCCGCATGGCCACCATCATCGGCTTTGCCGGTGGTGGTGGCATCGGTCTCACTTTGACCACTTTCTTTGGTTCACTGCAGTACCACAAGGCAGGCACCGTGGTAGCCGGCATCGTCATTGTCGTGGCCTTGATGGATTTTGTCAGCGCAAAATTAAGGCGAGAATTGATCTAACAGCCAGGCCCTTCGCGCAGATAGTTTTTATCGCGAGAATCCGCAAAGAGGCCGCTTTCATAGGAAACGGCCTCTCTTTACTGGTAAAATCCCCTGAATGGTTATCAAGACAATCAAGAAGGTGATTAAGATGTCCTGGTATTTGATTCTGGCGACTGCCGCCCTGGTATTGCTGGCCAGAGCGGTCACTGCTCTAGTGGCATGGAACAGAACCTACACAGAAGCGGCTGTCCCCGCCCGGCGGGTGGCAATTGTTTTTGGTGCTGGCTTGTGGCGCGATGGGAGTCCAACGCCCGTCCTGCAGGATCGCGTTGAAACCGGCGCACGACTGTATTTCTCAGGAAAAGTTGAGAAAATATTGATGACTGGTGATAACAGCCTTATGGAATATAACGAACCGGAAGCCATGCGCCAGTATGCCCTGAAACTTGGCGTGCCCGATTCGGTCATTGTGCTCGATTTCGCCGGGCGGCGCACTTACGATTCTTGTTATCGCGCGCAGGAAATTTTCCGCATCAAAGAGGCCATTTTGATAACCCAAAAATTCCATCTGGCGCGCGCCTTATTTTTATGCACTGCGCTCGGCCTGGATGGCGTGGGTGTCGAAGCAAACAACCGGACCTACCGGAAAACATCCCTGCTCTTTTGGAATTTACGCGAACTTCCCGCCACGCTTACTGCTTTTGCGGACGTGCTTACCCGCCCTTTGCCGATTCTTGGCGATCCCGAACCCATTTTTCCGGAGAATGCCCCATGACCCGCGACGAAGCTCTTTCTTTTGTGCGTGAATATGTCAAGAACGAAGGCCTTGTACGCCACATGCTGTGCGTCGAGGCAGCCATGCGCTTTTACGCCGAGAAATTCGACGCTGATGTTGAGATGTGGGGATTAACCGGCCTCCTGCACGATTTCGACTGGGAAATCCACCCCACCTGCGAACAGCATCCCATCGCAGGCGCACCCATATTGGAGCGGCGCGGGGTGGAGCCTGGCATTGTCCGCGCCATTTTAAGCCATGGCGATAATACCGGTGTACCGCGCGAAAGCCTGATGGAAAAAGCTCTCAATGCTTGCGACGAGATCACAGGTCTGATTACTGCGGTAGCATTGGTCCGGCCATCGCGCTCGCTTTATGATCTGGAACCAGCCTCCGTCAAGAAAAAGTGGAAGGACAAAGCCTTCGCCGCCGGTACAGATCGCTCGGGGATGGAACAGGCGGCAGCTGAATTCAATATTGAACTCTGGACGCATGTCGGTAACGTCATTGCTGCCATGCGCCGTATCGCCCCGGAATTAGAACTGGCGGGAGAGTCTTGAAAAAATCGCCGCCTGGAAAAAGAAGGGCTCGCTTCTCGAAAAGACGTGCCCTAATCGTTAGCAATAAGGTGCTGTCCCCGAAGAAGCACCCCCGTTTGGTCAGTTTTGCCTCTTATAAGTAAAAACTGCTTACCTGCGCTCGCCGCGACATGACCATTGGACTATAGGAAAACCCTGTAGCCAGGGACCTTCGGGCTTGCAATTAACCAAAGAAACGGTAGAATTAGATTACCATCATCATTCATTCTTAAGTTCGCCGCAAAATTTCTTAGAAAGGAGGAAAATTCCAATGTTGTTTTCGTTGCAAGAAAAAGGCCAGGGCATGGTCGAATATGCTTTAATTCTCGTTTTAATTGCCATTGTTGTTATTGTTGCCCTGGCTACTTTTGGCTCCGTTCTTAAAAATACTTACGGCACCATTAACGCCAGCATACCCCAGTAAATCACCCCTGGCTCTAATCTGCCCATCCCGAGTTTCAAATTCAGCCTGGCTTTCTCTGAGCTGCATCCAATAGACCAGAAATTGAAAGGGCGCTCCGCATCCAGGAGTTTATTCCCGGAGCGGAGCGTTCTTAAGTCTTACTATTGGTTCTTATTTTTTGTCTGTTTTCTTTATGGCTGTTTTCTTTGCGACAGCTTTGCTATCAGGCAGTTTTGGTTTCGACGCTGTCTTTGAATCCGGTTTCTTCGTCGGGGCTGCCTTTTTCTCAATCGCTGTCTTTTTGGCTACGGGTATCGTCTTAATTAATTCCAACTGTTCTGTTTTAACTTCCTTCCTGACCTTTGCTTCTTCTTTTGGATTTATATTCTTCATTGTGACAAAGCGTCCCACAATCCAGTTGTCGGTCAGTCCCAAAACGGCATCTCCGGGTTTCACTTCAACCACAATATCCCCGCGCGTAGCTGCGCGTTTTTTCATCCCGGCTTCGTCGATCCGCGTCATCTTCGGCGCTGCTTTGAGCAAATGGAGGGTGACGACGTGCGTGCCTTTACCGATCACCAATCCAGCCAATTTGACGCCCAGTGGCAGGTCCCACAGGATCACACCGCGCCCATAACGTCCCTGTGATGGAAACTCACTCTGCTGGATGCGCTTGGCTTTGCCATCCGATGCCACCACGAATACATCGCCCTCGGCTGGCAGGATTTCCATGCCGACGACTTCATCGCCCACACCCAGTTTGACGCCATTCACCCCGGCCGCCACCAGACCCATGGGCCGCACATCTTCTTCGCTGAACCGGATGGCCATTCCGGTAGCAGTCGCAAGCAACAGTTCTTTTTTACCATCCGTCAATGCCACCCAACCCAGTGCATCGCCGTCATTGACCTTGCACAAATAAAACGTCTGCGCTGAAGGCCCGGGCAGATCGCTGACCAACGACTTCTTAAGCATACCGCCGCGAGTTACCGTCAGCGCACAGGTTTCATCCGGTAGGGTCGATCTCTTCGGCAGGGCAAAAGCGGCTACAGGCTTATCCGCTTCTTTAAGCGGGACAACCCTGTAAAACGGTGTTCCCTCAGCCAGCTTTTCAGCCTCGGGCAGTGTATGCACAGCTACTGCGGCAGCCAGCCCTCGCTCCGAAATGAGATACAAGGTATCTGTGGAATTAGCCCGCACGAGCAGCTTGGGAGCATCGCTTCCGCTCAGCCGCGGGGGCTTTTCATCATGACTGCGCGATAGAATCCCATCCACGCTCATCCCTACCCATACCACCTGATCAGGCAGCATCTGCGTAGTTGTCAGCACCGATTTCTTCTCTTTGCCTGCTTTCAAATTGATAATATGGGTGCGGCGCTTATCGGCGTACGCATCTTTTATCCGTAGCAGTTCGCTGGCGGCTAATTCACGCATCAATTGGGGCGATTTGAGCAGCGTTTCCAGCGATTTGATCAATGCCGTCATTTCTTTATATTCAGTCTCGATTTTCTTGCGTTCCAGACCTGCCAGCCGCCGAAGCTGCATTTCCAGGATGGCATTGGCCTGCAGTTCTGTGAGTTTAAAGCGCTTCATCAATCGTTCACGTGCAGCTTCAACGTCTGACGATTTCTTGATCAATTCAATGATTTCATCCAGATTTTTTAGGGCTATTAGATAGCCTTCGAGAATGTGCGCCCGCGCCCGCGCTTTTTCCAAGTCAAACTCAGCCCGGCGCTTGATAACCACCAGGCGGTGCTCAATAAAGACTTTAAGCGCCTGCTTGAGAGTCAGCATGTGCGGTTCACCCTCGACC
>CAZHWV010000106.1:0-15661 GCA_964536185.1 uncultured Anaerolinea sp.
TTGGCTGCGGCAGAGCTGCGCGACGAGATCATCTCGCTTAAATACGGTTCATAAACGTAAGGCGAAATGAATTTCGCCCTACGCCCTAGCGCCAGATATGCTGGTCTGCCACGGTCACTCGCAGAGAGCCTTAAATATTAAGGCGAAAAGAGTCTGAAGCAGTAATCAAGGAATAAAAACATGACCGATAATCGGATTGTCGCCCTGGCTGATGGTTTATTGGCCGCTGGCTGTATTAAGTTTGGCGAGTTCACGCTTAAATCTGGGCTGAAATCGCCCATTTACATTGATCTGCGCCAGATCATCACCTATCCCCGTCTGCTCCAACAGGTGGGCGCTGCCTATCTGCCTGTGCTGGCCAGGCTGGAGTTCAAACGCCTGGCCGGCCTGCCGTATGCCGCCATACCGATTGCGACCGCGATCAGCCTGGCGGGAGACTACCCCATGATCTACCCGCGCAAGGAAGCCAAAGCATACGGCACAAAGGCCGAAATCGAAGGGGAATACCACCCGGGCGAGACGGTGGTTGTGATCGATGATCTGGCCACCACCGGTGGTAGTAAGTTCGAGGCCATTGAGAAATTATCTGCCGTTGGTCTGGTGGTGAAGGATGTGGTTGTGCTTGTCGACCGGCAGTCCGGCGCGCAGGAAGCCCTGGCCCAGGCCGGGTTCACGCTCCATGCAGTTCTGACCATCAATGAAATGCTGGATTATTGGGAAGAAGCTGGCAAGGTACCCGCTGCCAGCCTCCGCGCTGCTCGCGAGTTTCTCGCTCAAAATTAATTTCAAAGCCAGGATATGATGACAAATTCTCCGAAATGGTTGGCTTGGGCGCGCGAGATTTTTTCGCTTTCCCAGGCGGGTATCACGTACAGTGGCAATGATTACGATATTCAACGCTATAAGCGCCTGCAGGAAATCAGCGCAGAAATATTGGCGAGTCAGTCAGAGCTTTCGACGGCTGCTATCCTGCAAAGCTTCTCAATCCAGTGCGGCTATGCGACGCCTAAAATTGATGTGCGCGGCGCCGTTATCCGGGACGGGAAAATCCTGTTGGTGCGAGAAAGAGCCGATGAAAAATGGGCCATGCCGGGCGGCTGGGGTGACATCGGGGACGCGCCGGCTGCTATGGTGGCGCGTGAAGTTTGGGAGGAGAGTGGGTTCCGGGTTAACGTGGATAAACTGGTTGGCGTTTACGATGCCAACCGCTTCCAGCCGCTCGAGTTCTATCATGTTTACAAGTTGATCTTTATGTGTTCTATCACCAGTGGTCAGGCTACGCCGAGCCTGGAAACCCTGGATGTGGATTTTTTTGAATTGGATAACCTGCCGCCGCTTTCGGAAATCCGCACCAATAAAACGATCCTGGATGAAGTCTTTGCGCATGCCGGTCAAGCCGACAGGCCAACTTTTTTTGAGTGACCGGATGAATGCAGCGCCAAAATTATCCAGATGTTCTCGCCAGGTATAAGGATCCGATGAGTCTCTACCAACCCTTCCGCTCGCTCTTATTCAAGCTTGAACCCGAAACCGCTCACAACCTTACCCTGCAGTTGGTGCGCCTGGCGGGCATCCTGGAGCCAGCTTGCTGGCTGTTGAATGCCTTGTTCTCTGCCCCGCTAAAACCGGTTGAAGCCTTTGGCTTGAAGTTTAAAAACCCGTTGGGCCTGGCTGCCGGTTATGACAAGGATGGCATTGCTTTTCGCGGCCTGGCTGCCCTGGGTTTTGGGCATATTGAGATCGGTACAGTCACCTCGCGTCCGCAGCCGGGCAACCCGCAGCCGAGGGTCTTCCGCTTACTGGAAGATGAAGCTGTCATTAACCGCATGGGATTCCCCAGCCGGGGTACTGAATATGTTCAAATTCAGCTTAACCCTGCCCTGGCTGATGGCGTTTGGGAACGCGTGACCGGTATTCCCATGCGCAGGAGGCGAAAGAGTTCGAAGCCGCGGGACTCTATCCTGGGCGTAAACCTTGGGAAAAACAAGGATACTCCCAACGAGGAAGCCGTTTACGATTACCTGGCCCTGCTCCAAAATTTTGCCCCTTTGGCTGATTACTTGACGATTAATGTCAGTTCGCCCAACACGCTGGGCTTGCGCAGCCTGCAGGGACGCGAGGCGCTTCAGGTTTTATTGACTCATTTAAATACCCAACGGAATATTGAACAGACTCGTTACCAGAAGAAGCTCCCGCTGCTGGTAAAGCTGGCCCCGGATCTCAGCGAACTGGAACTCGATGAAGCTTTCGGTGTAATCGTTGATACTGGCATGGATGGTGTCATCGCTACAAATACCACCCTTGCGCGTGATGGGCTGCGCTCAGCGCTGCGCACCGAAACCGGCGGGTTAAGCGGCAAACCGCTTACGCGACTCAGTGATGACGTCCTTAACCGTGTGCTCAGCCGGGTCGCCGGGCGCATCCCGGTCGTTGGCGTGGGCGGAATCATGAGCGCGGAGGATGCCAAGCGGAAATTGGACCTGGGCGCGAAGCTGTTGCAAGTCTATACGGGCTTGATCTATGCCGGGCCGGGCCTGGTTAAAGAGATCGTGACAAAAATTTAGGGCATCCCAAAGGATGCCCTAAATTTACTTGACCATATAATGGAGCGCCGGTTGGGGCGCTTCTTTGGGATTTGTAAAGAAGCCCTCAGGCATGGGGATCGGGGTCAGATCCGCTCCGGTGCGGATTAAACCGACCGGAACATAATAAAATTGCTGGGGTGAGTCGAGCTTGTCTTTGTTGGTGAAGGCGAAGAATATATATGTCCCATCGGGACTCCAGCGCGCATCTCGATAACAACAGCGCGATTTGCTGGCGGCGATGGGGTTTTCCTGGGTGCCTTTATGCAATTCGCTTGAATAGGTGTAGAGGAAGCCCCAACCGTTGTTGCGGTCGAAGGTGTTCATCAGGAATAAGTAACTACCGTCCCAGTCAAAGCTTGGCAATACCGAATTGTTTCCGTAGCCTTCGGGTGTAAAGCGGGTGCCCGGAAATTCATCCTGAGTGCTCAGTTTTTTGGGGTCGCAACTGCTAATATTGGTGATGCGGATCAGGTCAGCAGGATTACCACTGGCGCCTACGCCTTCGAATAACCAGGCCACTGTCTTGCCATCCAACCCCCAGCGGAATCTTTTCAAATGGATGGCAGCCAGGCTGGTGCCGGTGTAGCTCAGGCAGCCTTTCATGGCGATTAGCCCATCCTTGCCACGCACTTCTTTTAGCTTGGCCAGGTCAAAAGGCACAATGTACATTTCTCGATTGAGAGAGATGGCTACCTGTTTGCCATCCGGAGACAGCCTGAATTCCTCCAAAAGCTTGGCAAACGGGAAGGCTGCGATTGTGTCAAATTTACCTGTATCGGCATCGACAGTGTTGACGTTGGTGCCGCTGATGAATACCAGCAGGTTGGTGGTTGGAATCCATTGCAGATTAGATTTGGGCGCTTTATCACTGGTCAACACACGCAGGTCTGAGCCGTCAATATTCATCAACCAGACTTCATTCGAAGCAATGAAAGCGACTTTATCCGCTCCACCCAGGGTGGGTGCGACCGGAATCGTTGTCGGGCTGGGGGTTTCCGTGGCGGTTTCCGTTGGGGTTACCGTGGGGGGCTCGGTGGTAAGGGTCAGTGTGGGCGCAGGTTGAACTGTAGGCTTTTCCGTTGATGTGGGCACGGGTGGCGCCGTCAGTACGAGTGCCATCTGTGGGGTGGGCGGCGGCGTGGAGAAAGTTGCGCTGGAGCACCAGGGTGGCAGCGGCCATGGCCCGGCGGGAGGACAAATTTTGAAAACAGTCAGCGCAACGACAGTCAACAGGCATAGCCCCAGCATGCTTGCGATGAGAAAAATGGGCAGAAAAAGGTTGAATCCGTTTGCTTTTTTGATAGTACCAGGCTGGGCGACCATCGTTTTGCCCGCAATCTGGATGGTTCTTGCAGCTGCAATGCGCGTGGCGATGGCGGCTGCATTTTTGATGGCTTCGTCCGCATTTTGCCCACCCGCGACCGCTGATAAGGCGGCACACAATTCTCCGGCGCTTGAGAAGCGATCCGCGGGATTCTTCGCCATCGCTTTTTCGATAACAGCTTCGATGGCAGGTGGCAGGTTGGGGGCAATGTCCAGAATGTGCGGAATGGCCTGGGTGATTTGTTTAACCACCACTGCCATAGGGGTTGTGGCCTGGTAGGGTTGGGTTCCGGAGAGCATTTCGTAAATGATCACGCCCAGCGCATACACGTCGCTGCGCCCATCCACCTGATCGCCCTGGGCTTGTTCCGGGCTCATATAGGCCGGGGTGCCGATAATTGCGCCGCCGGTAACCGTGGCGTTCTGTGATAAGGTCATCTTGGCGATGCCAAAGTCAGAAACAAAAGGCTCGCCACCGCGGTCGAACAGGATGTTGCCCGGCTTCAGGTCGCGGTGGATAATACCTTTGAAGTGTGCTTCGTCCAGGGCTGGCGCCAGGCGTTCGATGATCTTGGCTGTGGCGGCGAGGGTCATTGGGCCCTGGGCAATTGTATCTGCCAGTGAGCCGCCTGACATGCAGCGCATGACGAAATAAGGCTGGCCGTCTTCGTCGCCAACATCATAAACTGGCACGATGGCCTGGTGTTCCAGCGCAGCAATGGTTTTGGCCTCGCGCTCGAATCGCACGCGGAATTGCGGGTCGTGCAGCAATTCGCGTGGCAGCACTTTTATGGCCACTTCGCGTTCAAAACGCGGATCGTAGGCTCTATACACGGTGGCCATACCGCCGCGTCCAAGCTCTGATTTGATCTCGTAGCGCCCAATTTTTTGCTGAGTCATGGCATGTATTTTAGCACGGAAGACTTAAGTTGAATGATGGATTATCCAGAGATGAAGATTGGATTGCTGATCGAGCAGGATATCAGTTTAATTTTACTGGTTACCATTACGAAAAGCAAGGACAAAGCCCTGGTGGGTTTGATCGGTTTATTTCGTTGTTGTCTGCCCGGCATTGAAGTATAATTTTAGCGTTCGCCCCGGTAGTTCAATGGATAGAACAGGGCACTCCTAAGGCTCAGACGTGGGTTCGATTCCCACCTGGGGCACCTGGCTTTATACACAGCACATAGAGATAGCATTTCAAACAAGCAGCCCCGCTCACGTTAATGAGCGGGGCTGCTTGTTTGAAAAAATTCCAGTCGCGCGCCTGAAAATTTGTTATAATCAGACTTATGAAGCTGATCAATG
Source organism: uncultured Anaerolinea sp. (assembly GCA_964536185.1). Lineage (GTDB taxonomy): Bacteria > Chloroflexota > Anaerolineae > Anaerolineales > Villigracilaceae > UBA5195. The sequence continues at coordinate 5,217 of CAZHWV010000106.1, forward strand.
CCTCCCACCCAAAAACTGGCCGCCTGTATGGGCCACCCATAGCTATTCCCATTTCAATTTGACCACGTCTGGAGGCCCAGACCGAGGCCGAATTTTCGCCCTAACCAGGACAGTCACTTTGAAAAGTGGCTGTCTTTTTTTCTTAAAGTCGTGGACGGTTCCCGTATATAACGCGGTAACGCAAACACAGGAACACCCAAGGAGCAAACGATGGAGATCATCACAGGTAAGATCCTCAAACTAAACAACTGGCCGGATGGAAAAATCATCGGCATTGCCAAGCAGGTCGCAGCGGAACTCGCCGATCAGGGGCTCGAGCGCCAGGCTATTCTTGCGCGCTTGGAGGCTGTCCGCGATAGTCCGGGCCAATTTCTCATTGAACCACTGATGGCCGATCTGGCGCGTGAATGCATTCGCCTGATCCCCGAGGCCGCAGATGCCTTGAACGAGCTGCGTGAACTGCCGCTGCCTTATCCCGTTTGGGGCCGCGAGGCCATCGAAGAAGGTTCGCTGGCCCAGATGGATAACGCCATGCGCCTGCCGGTAAGCGTTGCAGGGGCCTTGATGCCCGATGCGCATATCGGCTATGGTTTGCCAATTGGCGGCGTGCTGGCGACTGATAATGCCGTCATTCCCTATGCCGTGGGTGTGGATATTGCCTGCCGGATGCGTCTCTCGGTCTATGCGGTCTCCCCCTATCTGCTTGGCCAAAAGAAAGGGTTGTTCGAAGATGCGCTGTTGACGCAGACTTCTTTTGGTATGGGCGCTCAGTGGCAGGGTAAGCAGCGCGCGGAGCATGCTGTGCTGGATGACTCAGCCTGGAATGCTACCCGCCTGCTGAAGAGTTTGCAGGATAATGCTGCGCGCCAGCTCGGTACCAGCGGCACCGGCAATCATTTTGTCGAATGGGGTTCGTTCCGCCTGGATGAGCCATTGTTGGGTTTGCGGCCCGGCGAATATCTGGCTCTGCTCTCGCATAGCGGATCGCGCAGCGTCGGTTTCAAAATTGCCGATCGCTACAGTAAGCTGGCCATGGAGAAGCACCCCAATCTGGATAAGAGCATCCGCCATCTCGCCTGGCTTTCACTCGATTCCGAAGAAGGCCAGGAATATTGGCTCTCGATGGAGCTGGCGGGTCGCTTTGCTTCCGCCAATCATGCCATCATCCACCGGCGCGTGGCCGAGGCGGTGGGGCTCAAGGAAGCCGCGGTGGTTGAGAATCATCACAACTTTGCCTGGACTCAACAAATGCCGGATGGCAAAACGGTCATTGTCCATCGCAAGGGCGCAACCCCGGCTGGCGCTGGCATGCTGGGTGTCATTCCTGGATCGATGGGTGATGCGGGTTATCTTGTGCGCGGCCGGGGGGCCGGCGCATCACTTGATTCGGCCTCGCACGGCGCGGGACGCCTGATGAGCCGCACCGCTGCCCTGGGTTCGATCAGTAAATCCGCACGGGATCAGTACCTCAAGGAGCGTGGGGTCACCCTGCTGGGCGGCGGTCTGGATGAATCGCCTCAGGCCTACAAGCCGATCGAAAAGGTCATCGCCGCGCAGCAAGAACTTGTCGATGTGATCGGCAAATTCAGCCCGCGAATTGTCCGCATGGCAGATGAATCTGGAGATTTTTAAGAGAACGGGCGCCATCACGGCGCCCGTTCTAAATTACGGTACCTCATTTGAATGTAGCCCTGGCATTTATGCAGGTTGTTCTGGTGGCAGAAAGGCTTCTACCCGGCGCTGATGGTTAGCAGGGCCTCTTTTAATTTCTGCACTTCGTCGAGCGTGTTGTAATGGACAGCTCCCACGCGGACCATGCCACCTGTGTCTTCCAGCCCGAGACGTTCGGTAACGTTGATGGCGTAATAATTTCCATCCCATACATAAATTCCATGCTCATTTAATTTCTCGGCGACCCGGTGTGGATGCATGTCTTTTATGCGGAATGAAAATGTTGCCACGCGCTGGTCAAGTTTTTGCATATCCGTTATTCCGTAAATTTCAAGGTTGGGAACTGATTGTAGGGCCGAGAGCAAGGCGCGGTTTAATTCAAATTCGTAGGCGCGTAAAGCCATCAAACCTTTTTTGAGTTCGAGCCGGCGGCCAGTGTAGCCTGCCTCGGCGAGACCTTCCATGTATTCGCTGCCAAACTCCTTTCCCAGCCATTCGAAATATTCGACAGCGCCCAAAACCCCGGCTATGCCTTCATGATTTTGAGTACCCGTTTCAAATTTATGCGGCAGGTGGTTGGATGCCGGGCGCACTTTGTAAGCAAATAATTGCTCTAATAAATCTTGCTTGCCATATAGTATGCCGCTATGCGTTCCGAAAAATTTATAGGCTGATGAGACCAGGAAGTCACAATCCAGTTTTTGGACATCGATCGGGCCATGGGCTGCATATTGAACTGCGTCCACGTAAACCAATGCGCCGGCAGCGTGGGCCATCTTGATGATTTTGGATAGCGGGTTAATGGTTCCCAGCGCATTGGAAGCATAGCCCACGGCTAAAAAGCGGGGCTTGCGTTCGAGGGCTTTTTCTAAGCTGTCCAATTTTAGCGTGCCAGTTTCAACGTCAAAATCCACCCAATTGACTTTACAGCCTCGATCCTCTGCGGCCAGCACCCAGGGCGTAACGTTCGCATCGTGATCGAGCCGGGTAACTACGATTTCATCGCCAGGATTCCAGGTGCGTGAAATAGACCGGCTCAGATGCAGGGTTAACGTGGTCATATTTGCGCCAAAGACAATTTCCTCTGCGCTGGGCGCGTTATAAAAATCTGCCATTGCCCGGTGAGCCTCGTCCAGGACAGCATCCGAGGCAATGCTGGTGGCAAAAGCGCCTTCGTGATTTGCATTACATTCCAGAAGGTATTGATTAATGCGCCCAAGCGACTGTTGGGCAATTTGCGTGCCTCCTGGGTTATCAAAGAAGACTGCTGGTCTATTCAAGGCTGGGAATTGACTGCGGATGACAGAAAGGTCTAGGGTCATGTAAATCCTCCAAAAAGAAAAAATAGGCGCTGAACTGATCATAACATTTGTCGGGGTAACAGACAACCATATTTGAATTCCGCTTCTTTTCGATATATACTTTAAATGTAACACCTGGCGCGCAATATCGAAAAGTAGTCAGCCATGCGCCCTGCCGGGTGCTGGTTGTGCGCCAGTTTAGCTCCCGCGCCGGGCCACCAACTCAGCTTCGGCCAGCTCATCAGGTGTGTTGACATTGGCAAAGGCCAGCCCCTGCGGATCATACAGGCGGCATTCTTCTGCTGAAAGCGCGCGCACCTTGACTTTTGCAAACCAAGAGATCAGCTTCCACTGGTCGTTTTCCAGGGCCCATTCGACTGCCGCCAGGCAAGTTTCGCGGCGATAAACGGCGTGCAGAGGTTCATAACCAGCCAGGGTGAGCGGCAGGACGAGATCAACGGCTTCATCCTGGAGCAGTTTGGCTTGAAAAGCGAGCAAGTCGGGGTTGGCGAAGGGCATGTCACAGGCCACGACCGCCACAAGCGGTTGGCTGGCGCGAACCAGGGCTGTATACAGCCCACCCAGGGCTCCGCGCCTGGGTCGGATATCTGTGTACAGCGGCAAGCCTAGAAAATTGTACGCGCCGGGCTGGTTGGTGGTGACAATCAATTCATCTGCCAATGCAGACAGGCGGGTTACGATGCGCGCGATCAGCGGCTGTCCCAGGAAGGGCAGGCAGGCTTTATCCTGGCCCATGCGGCGCGATTCGCCGCCGGCTTGAATTGCGATGGTTAACATGCTCTTATTATATAATGCCCCTGGTCACAAATTGCTGGCCTTTCCACCTTAAGCCATCAGTCACAAGGTAAGCAAGTTGGAATTTTTTCAAGATGACGTTTTTGGGACACATCGTTTTCGCAAAGTCGGGAGCATTGAACACGAATATCGCGAATAGTACGAATAAACCGAATTTTTACGCTTTGTTCGTGCTATTCGTTATTTCGTGCCATTTGTGATCCTGTTTTGGGCAAGTGGCAATCCATCTTTGCACAAAAACGGGTCTAAAAATCGGCGAAATACTTTTGACATGCTCCATAAAACCTTAACTTGTGGTGCGCCAAGCAAAAAGCGCAATTTGTGACCGTGAAGGGTATAACTGGCGGGCAAGCGAAGACCGAGGCCGGGTCGGAAGATTTATGCCGGAAGAGGAGTGTAATGAAAGACTTAGCGAGTGTTCTGGATGAGTTAACCAGCCCAGGGGAATTGTGCGAAAAACTACCCGATGAAGTTGTCCGTTGTTTGGCTTGCGCCCATCGCTGTAAGATCAACCCTGGCCGGCGTGGAATCTGCCAGGCGCGTTTTAACGCGGGTGGAGAACTGCGCGTGCCCTGGGGTTACGTGGCGGCTCTGCAGGCCGACCCGATCGAGAAAAAGCCGTTTTCACATTTTCTGCCAGGCGCGACCGCGCTGACTTTTGGCATGTTGGGCTGTGATTTCCATTGCAGCTACTGCCAGAACTGGCTGACCTCGCAGGCGCTGCGCGACCCGGCTGCGGATGTGGCCCTGAATCTGGTGCGGCAGATCAGCCCGCAAGAGCTGGTCAAAGCCGCTCGACGCGCACGGGCTGAGGTGATCGTTTCATCCTATAACGAACCGCTAATCACCAGCGAGTGGGCTGTGGCAGTTTTCAAAGAGGCCCGGGCTGCGGGGCTGCGCTGCGCCTTTGTCTCGAATGGCAACGCCACCCGCGAAGCATTGGAATATCTCCGCCCCTACCTTTCGGCTTACAAGGTGGATCTGAAATCCATGCAGGAAAAAAATTACCGCAGCCTGGGCGGGGTGCTCAAAAACGTGCTGGCTACCATCCAAATGGCGCATGACCTCGGGCTATGGGTGGAAGTCGTCACCCTGCTGGTGCCGGGGTTTAATGACAGCAACGAAGAATTATTTGAAATTGCCCGCTTTCTGGGCTCGGTTTCGTTGGATATCCCCTGGCACGTGACCGCCTTCCACAAGGATTATAAAATGACCGAGCCCGGCAACACGCCGTCTGAGACGTTGGTCCGCGCGGCTGAAGTGGGCAAAGAGGTTGGCCTGCATTATGTCTACGCCGGGAACTTGCCGGGCCGTGTGGATGAATATGAAGATACGCGCTGCCCGCGCTGCAACAAGGCTTTGGTGCGCCGCCATGGCTACCGGATCAGCGAATATCGGATTAATGCCCAGGGCGCCTGTCCGGCCTGCGGGACAAAAATAGCAGGGATTTGGCCGGAAAACCCAAGTTTGGTCAGAATTAATGCCGAAGGAATCCCTTTGCCACTTTATTAATGTCGAAAAGATGCTGTATAATGCAGGTAGCATTCTGTGTTGGATGCAGGTGGAGGCGCGGATAATCCTGCAGTTGTTGAGATCCACTCCACCAACCTACCCTATTTCTCTCAGGAGGAGAAACAATGAAACGTACGCTTTATGTACTGCTCTCCATGGTAATTTTGGCCAGCATGCTTCTGGCCGCCTGCGGTACCCCGGCCACCGAAGCCCCCCCGGCCGCCCCGGCTGCCACACAACCTCCGGCTGCCCCCGCTGCGACTGAAGCTCCGGCCGCTCCCGCTGCGACCGAAGCTCCAGCTGCTCCCGCCTTTGTGGGCGACAAGCTGGTGGCCCCCGACTGCAATTACGGTGGCAATGTCAAGTCGATCGAAGCCGTCGACGAGCTGACCGTCAAGTTCAGCTTCTGCGCGCCCGACCCGGCTTTCATTGCCAAGGTTGCTTCAGCCGAAGCCTTCGATATTTTTTCCAAAGCTAATCTCGAGGAAACCGGTGGTGATGCGGTCAAGATCAACGAGAACCCCATCGGAACCGGCCCTTACATCGTCAAGGAATGGGTGCGCGGCGACCATGTCACCCTGGTTCCCAACCCGACCTATTTTGGCGAGAAACCCGCCAACACCACGCTCATCTTTAAGTGGAACGTGGAAGCTGCCGCGCGCTTGCTGGATTTGCAGGCCGGCAACGTCAGCGGTATTGTCGAAGTCACCTCCGATGATATGGCGACCATTGCGGCGGATACCAACCTGAAGCTTTATCCGCGCATCTTCAATAACTTCCTCTACATGGGCATCAACAATTCGCGCGCCCCATTTGATAACGAGCAGGTGCGCCAGGCTTTTGCCATGGCCATCGATAAGCAGCGCATTGTCGACGACTTCTATGTCGCCGGTTCTTCGGCTGCCACCCAGTTTGTTCCGCCCATGGTCAAGCCGGGCTTCACCGATGGTTACAAAGGCAATACCTATGACCCGGCTAAGGCTAAGCAGATGCTGACCGACGCCAAGTTCGACTTTAGCAAGGAATACACCCTTGCTTATGCCGAGCGCACGCGCCCGTATTTCCCCCAACCGACCAAGATTGCCCAGGCCGTTCAGGCCCAGTTCGCTGAGATCGGCATCAAGGTAAAGCTTTCCATGGAAGAGTGGGCCACCTACCTGCCCGCCGTTCGCGCAGGCGAAAGGGATTTATTCTTCCTGGGCTGGAGCGAAGATTATCCGGACGCGACCAACTGGTACGATGTCTTCCTGCTGGGCGCTGACAAGGCTTTCGGGAATGCTTTCCCGGATATTGTTGACCCGATCCAGAAAGCTGCTCAGTCCGGCGATCCGGTCGTGCGCCAGAAGCTTTATGATGAAGTCAACAAGCTCTACGATCAGCATGTCCCGGCTGTTGTCATCGCCCATGGCACCACCAGCCTGGCCTTCCTGTCCTCGGTTGAAAACGTCGTCATTGGCGCCTACAACGAGAACTTCCCACAGATGAAGACCGCCGATGGCACCCTGGTCTTCTCGCAGGACGGAGAACCCGTGTCGCTGATGTGCCCGGACGAAACCGATGGCAACTCCTTCCGCATTTGCAACCAGATCTTCAGCAAGCTGTATAGCTTTGGCTGGGGTTCTGCCATTCCACAGCCTGACCTGGCTGAGCAATGCGTCGGCAATACGGATGCCACCGAGTGGACCTGCACCCTGAAGAAGGGCGTGGTCTTCTCCAACGGCGCTGCGCTGACAGCCAACGATGTGGTCGCCTCCTTCAGCGCGGGTATGGATGCAACCAACCCGCTGCGCAAGGGCAATAGCGGTACTTACAATTACTTCAAGAGCCTGTTTGGGCCGAAGATTATCAACCAGCCCGCTGAGTAATTCGAAACTTCTCCAAATAGAATGGGGCAAGGGTTTCCTTGCCCCATTCTATTAAACATTTTCTGGAGTCCCGGATGTTACAATTCTTAGTCCGCAGGTTATTTCTGGTCTTGCCGGTCCTGGCAGGCATTTTGCTGGTCACTTTTATCATCACGCGGTTGGTGCCGGGCGATCCTTGTTATGTGATGCTCGGTGAGAAGGCCACGGAATCCGCCTGTCGCGAGTTTAGTGCGCGTTTTGGGTTGGATAAAAGCATTCCGGAACAGTTTGTGCGTTATGTTATTAATCTTATGCAGGGTGATTTTGGCAACTCGCTCAAGGACCGCCGGCCGATTACAGTCATTATCAGCGAGCGCCTGCCGATGACGATCGAGCTGACTATCCTGGCTATGCTGTTTTCTTCGACCTTTGGAATTTTATTGGGCGTTATTTCCGCGCTCAACCGTAACAGTTTTATTGACACGATTACCATGCTGGGCGCAAATATGGGCGTCAGCATGCCGGTCTTCTGGCTTGGGCTGCTGCTGGCTTATTTATTTGCGCTGGTCTTGAAGGACACGCCTTTTCAGCTGCCGCCCAGTGGGCGCCTGTCCGCCGGAATTTCCATGGTGCCGCTGATCAAAACCTGGGGCATGCAGGATGTCACCGGCGCAAAACTCTTCTTTATTTCGTTGCTTTCAAATTCGGCTATTTTGAATGGGATACTTTCAGGTAATTATGCCCTGACCCTGGATGCGCTTAAGCACCTTATTTTACCCTCCATCGCAGTGGGTACCATTTCCCTGGCTGTGATTGCGCGCATGACCCGCTCGGCTTTGCTGGAAGTGCTCGGGCAGGATTACATCCGCACGGCCCGCGCGAAAGGCCTGAAATATGCCCTGGTGATCCGCAAGCACGCCTTGCGCAATGCCCTGATCCCGATTGTGACTATCATTGGCATCCAGACCGGTGGTTTGCTCTCCGGGGCGGTTCTGACCGAAACGATCTTCTCACTGCCCGGGGTCGGCTCGCGTATGGTCATGGCCATATTGTCGCGCGATTACCCGGTGGTCCAGGGCTTTTCGGTGGTGGTGGCCTTGATTTTCGTCTTCTCAAATCTGATCGTGGATGCCTCGTATGCTTACCTCGATCCGCGCGTCAGGGTGAAATAATATGAGCCAGAATGCAGTTCCAGTCCTCTCTGCGGATGCCATGCGTGAGCGCGATAACCCGTATAAGATCATGCTGCGGCGTCTCTTCCAGCACCGCTCGGCGCGCCTGGGCATGTTCCTGCTCGGGCTTTTGATCTTCTGCGCGATATTTGCCGAGCAAATTGCGCCCTACGACCCGTTGATCCAACTGAAAGACGTCAAGCGCCGCTCTCTGCCCTGTATCCATCTGTTGGGCTGCCCGGCGGACCAACCCGAGCACCTGATGGGCATTGATGGCAACAGCCGCGACTTGTTCTCGCGCATCATTTTTGGATCGCGCCTGTCTTTGCAGATTGGCATCGCCACGGTTACTTTTGCCATCATCATCGGCGGCTTGTTGGGGGCTGTGGCCGGGTTTGTCGGCGGCTGGTTGGACGACCTGATCATGCGCTCGCTGGATGTGCTAATGGCCTTCCCCAGCTTGCTGCTGGCCATCGCCATCGTCTCGGTGCTCGGCCCGGGTCTGATCAATGCCTTGCTGGCCATCGCCATTATCGAGATCCCCATCTTCGCGCGCGTGGTGCGCGCCGGTGTGCTCTCGGTCAAAGAATTGGATTATGTCATGGCTTCCAGGGCCCAGGGCGCCTCTGATCTGCGCGTCCTATTTACCCGGATTTTGCCCAACGCGATAACGCCCTTGATCGTTCAGGGCACGCTCGGCATTGCTTCCGCCATCCTGAGCGCCGCAGCGCTCAGCTTCCTGGGGCTGGGCGCAGAATTCCCCACGCCCGAATGGGGCTTGATGCTGGGCGAGGAGCGCAACAGTGTTTTCAATGCGCCCTTCCTGGTCTTCCTGCCCGGTTTTGCGATCATGATCACCGTGCTTTCTTTTAACTTGATCGGCGATGGGCTGCGCGACGTCCTGGATCCGCGACTGGTGCACGGCGGGTAGCACACTTACGAAAAGCAAAAAGGAGCGGCCAAATCGGCCGCTCCTTTTTGCTTTTCACGAATTCGGACGCTGAGCAATCGTTATTTGACTTCGTGGCAGGCCAGCCAGTGACCAGGGACGACTTCGCGCCATTCGGGGACACTCTCGGCGCAGCGCGCCTGGGCCATCGGGCAGCGTGGATGAAAGCGGCAGCCGCCGGGTGGGTTGAGCGGGCTGGGCACATCGCCAGTCAGGATGGTACGCTGCCGGGCGCGATCGCGCCGCGGGTCGGGGATGGGCACAGCCGAAAGCAGCGCCTGGGTGTAGGGGTGCAGCGGATTCTCGTAAAGCTCGTCGCGCCCGGCCAGTTCGGCCATCACTCCCAGGTACATCACCACCACCCGGTCACAGATATGGCGCACCATGCTCAAGTCGTGGGCAATAAACAAATAGGTCAGGTTCAGCTTATCCTGCAGGCTTTCGAGCAGGTTCACCACCTGGGCCTGGATCGAGACATCCAGGGCGGAAATCGGTTCATCGCAGACGATAAAGGCCGGTTCAGAAGCCAGGGCGCGGGCGACGCCGATGCGTTGGCGCTGGCCGCCTGAAAATTCATGCGGAAAACGATTGATATGCCGGGCGTTTAAACCGACAAGCTCGAGCAACTCTTTCACGCGTTCGTCGCGCTCCTTCGAAGTTGCGAGCATGTGATGCACGCGCAAAGGTTCACTGACGATTGCATTAACTGTCCAGCGCGGGTTAAGTGAGGCATATGGGTCTTGAAAGATCATCTGGGCTTTGCGCCGGATAATCATCAAATCCTTGCCTCTGGCCTCCTGGACGCAGTGAGAATCTATGTAGACTTTCCCGGAGGTAGCCGGATACAGACCCAGCAGGGTGCGCCCGGCAGTTGTTTTGCCGCAGCCACTTTCTCCGACCATGCCCAGGGTTTCGCCAGCTTGAATAGTAAAAGAAAGATTATCCACGGCGCGCACCGCGCCAACCACGCGCTGGATCAGGATTCCGCGGGTCATCGGGAAATGCTTGGTTAGATTTTCTACCCGGACCAATGCTTCAGCTGTCATGCTGGCTGCCCTCCGGTTTGAATATTTTCGGAGGGAACAACCGCTGCTTCGCGCCAGCAGGCAATCTTATGGCCGGGGGTAACCTCCACCAGCTCCGGGTCTTCTTGCAGGACTTTTTCACTGACAAATTCGAA
>CAZHWV010000107.1:0-15260 GCA_964536185.1 uncultured Anaerolinea sp.
CCTCGCTTGAAGACTATTTTGGGTTGTTCCACGATCTGGCGGACCAGGCATATTTCAAAAATATTATTCTTGTTTCCGCTGTCAATAATATTCCAGAACCAAGCTACCCTTCTCTGTTTTCATCTGTGATCTCCGTTGCGGCTCATGATGGGCATGGCGACCAGAATCCACTTAAGTATTTCTATAATTTCAAACCTCCGGTTGAATTTGGCGCTCTGGGAATCAATGTGGAAGTCGCCTGGCTTAAAAAACAATACATCACTGCTACCGGAAATAGTTTTGCCGCGCCGCACATCGCCGGAATCGTTGCCTTGATTCGCGCCAAACATCCTGAACTCACGCCGTTTCAGATCAAAGCAGTCCTACACTCATGCGCTTCAAATGTGCGCCAGGAAAACTAATAACAATGCGAGGAACCGCAACCATGCAAAATAACATAAAACTCACCCGTTGGAGTTTACAGGACCTGATGGCAGAACCAGTCGCCCAGACATTTGAGGAATTGCTTTTGAAACTGGAGCAAGGCCTGGTTAAATATGAAGCGCTTCGAGGAACGCTCGCAATAGAGATGGTAGGCGAACAATTTCAAGAATTTCTCGACGCGCAAGAATCGATCTTAACCATCACCGGGCGACTGGAAGGTTATTCCGACTTGTGGTTTTCAGAGGATACTCAAAACTCGGCTGCCTTAAATTTAAAAGGCCGCATTGATGAAGCTCTGACCGAGACAAGCAATCGCATGCTCTTTTTTGATTTGTGGTTCAAAGAACTGCCTGATGCTGCGGCTGAAAGATTAATCGTGCACAGTGGTGAGTTGCGTTACTTCCTCGAAGCAGTTCGGCGCTTCAAGCCGTATACGTTGAGCGAGGTAGAAGAGAAATTAATCAATCTCAAAGATATCAATGGGATTGATGCGATGGTCAATCTTTATTCAATGATTACGAACCATTTCACTTTTAAGCTCGAAATAAATAATGAGACGAAATTTCTCACCAAGGATGAATTAGGGAATTATTTTCGACACCCATCTCCAGAGATACGCGCTGCGGCCTATCAGGAACTTTACCGGGTTTTCGGAGACAACGCAACTGTCCTGGCTCAAATTTATGTGCATCGTGTGCGTGATTGGCACACCGAAGGTGTAGATCTGCGCGGTTATGCCACACCCATCACGGCCCGCAACGTTGGCAACGACCTGCCCGATGCCGTGGTAGATACTCTCCTGTCCATTTGCCGCAAAAACGCCGGGGTGTTTCAGCGATACTTCAAAATCAAGGCGCGCTGGTTGGGATTAGACAAGCTGCGCCGGTATGATATTTATGCGCCATTGACAAAATCGGATAAGCAGTATGATTATGCCACAGCAATACAGATGGTCATGGATAGTTATCGCGCTTTTTCGCCGCAAATTGCAGAGCTAGCTGCGCGTGTCTTAGAAGAAAACCATATTGATTCCGAAGCACGGACGGGTAAGCGAGGCGGCGCGTTTTGCTACACTGCTATCCCCGAGCTAACGCCCTGGGTGCTGGTGAATTACGCAGGCAGCGCAAATGACGTTGCCACCCTCGCCCACGAACTGGGACATGCCATTCACTTTATCCTGGCAGGCAACCATTCCATACTGGATTATCGACCGTCTTTGCCTCTTGCAGAGACAGCCTCGGTCTTTGCAGAAATGCAGCTGACAGAACAATTGCTCAAGCATGAAACCGAAGCTAGCGTGAGGCGCGACTTATTGGTCAATGCCCTGGACGGCGCCTACGTCACCGTCATGCGCCAGGCGTATTTAACCATCTTTGAACGCGCCGCGCATGAAATGATTGCGGATGGGAAAACGGTTGAAGAAGTAACCGAAAAGTACGTTGCCAATTTACAAGAACAGTTCGGGGATGCGATCGATGTGAGCGCTGAATTTCAAATGGAATGGATTACTATTCCGCATTTTTATAACACCCCCTTTTATCCATATGCTTACAGCTTTGGACAATTAATGGTTCTGGCCTTGTACCAACAATACCGGCTTGAAGGTGAATCGTTTATCCCCAAATATTTAAAAATTCTCTCGTATGGCGGCTCAGAATCACCAATAAAAATTCTCGCTGAAGCAGGCTTGGATATTTCATCGCCGTCGTTCTGGCAGGGCGGTTTTGATGTTATCGAAAGAATGATAACGGAGCTTGACCAATTATCATAAGGAGATATTTTCATGACTGCTGCGACGCCTTCACAACCTAAGCCGCTCTCCCCGTTCTCTGTTTTTCGTAACCAAAATTTCTCTTTACTGTGGTCGGGCCAACTCATCTCTACAATGGGTACTGCACTCTCATCCCTGGCCGCTTCCATTTATATATTCCGGCTAACCAATTCGGCTTTAAGCGTTGGCCTCATGCTCATGGCAACTGCAGCGCCCAGTTTATTGGTCGGTCTTTTTGCAGGCGTTTTTGTCGACCGCTTTGACCGCAAGAAAATTATGATTGCCGCTGACCTGATCCGGGCTGTGCTGGCTTTCAGTATCCCGTTCCTTGTTCAGCTCAATATTGCCTGGCTTTACTGCGTGGTTATTTTATCCAGCGCTATCGGGCAATTCTTCGATCCCGCACATGAAAGTGTTCTTCCCGAAGTTGCCTCTGATGATGAGTTGGCAGCTGCAAACTCCTTGATTGCGATCAGTTCGTTCGGCTCTACCGCCATCGGATTCGCTGCGTCGGGTTTAATTGCTTCAGCCGCAGATATCAGCTGGGCTTTCTATCTTGATGCGGTTTCGTTCTTGCTTTCAGCCTTATGCATTTTCCTTATCCGCATCAAGCCCTTCCAGCAATCCGAAGAAAAAACCAGCGTTGCGATAGTGATCAACAACCTGAAAGCCGGAGTGCGCCAATTGTTCGACACCCCGGTCTTGCGTTCATTGTATACCGCCCAGGTTCCTGTTTTGATCGCTTTTGGTTTATCAAATGCTTTGCTGCTGCCATTTGCTCTGCGCGCCCTGAAAGCCACCGAGTTTGAATACGGTTTGCAAGAAGGTTTGACGTCCATTGGTTTTGTCGTCGCGAGCCTGCTCATGGCCAACATCTTCGATCGAGTGCGCGAAGGTACCTGGATAGCCTCAAGTTATTTTGGAATGGCGCTGGCAGGCATTGCGTATTCCTTTGTGCATTCCATCCCTTTAGCGATCATAATTGTGACAATTTCTGGGTTTTTTAATGCCCCATCATCTATTGGTCGCCGGTTGATAATTCAGCGCAATACGCCTCGCGAAATGCGCGGTCGGGTCAACAGTGTGTTTTTCGTATCGCGCGATGTGCTGTTTTTGATGGGTATGGCTGCTGCAGGCCTGGCAGATAGCATCGACGTGCGTATTATGTACCTGGCAAGCGCACTTATTCTTCTAGCTGGAGCTATGCTTGTATTGGTTTTGCCAGGTTTGCGCCAGGAGGGCGCTGAATGGCGGCGGGCACTCAGCCTGCTGCGTGGAGCTCCCGCCGCACCCGGGCTGGGCTCAGGCCGGGGAGCCACCATCGCAGATTTGGATTTGCTGGTTGGTTTGTTTCCCTCACTTTCAGCGCTAACTGCCAAAGAACGAGATGGCTTGCTCCGCCAGGCAACGATTGTTGAAGCCAGAGAAGGGACCACGCTCCTGTATCATGGCGAAGCAGGCGACTCGGCTTACTTTATCCTGGCAGGGCGGGCGATTGCTGGTATCGCGTTACCTGATGGAAACTATCGATCGCTTTCATCGATGATAGCCGGCGATTTTTACGGCGAGATTGCCGCGCTCACCGGCGCAGCTCGCACGGCAGATGTTGTCGCTTCAGAGGCGGCAACACTGATGCGTGTTCCAGCGCAAGCCTTGCGCAATCTAATGAACAATCCCGCGCTGAGCAGGCTTTTCCTGGCCAAAATGTCCGAGCGGTTAAACCGTACTACGCTCAATGAGCTGCCCCGCTTTAGCGGTTATGATCAACAAGTGATGCTCGATTTGCGGACCGCTCCTGTGGAAGAAGGTTTGCCCAAATAGGTCATGATCTGTACGGAATTTTCATACTTCAATCCCCTGCTGAATGTGGCAGGGGATCTTTTGGGCTGATTGATTTGAGGAGTATATATAAAAATTTGGTAGGTGAAGAGAATGATGGATAATCGCTGAAAACGTTATTGGTTGAAATTAGGACATTTCCCGCAAACACTGACCCGTATAAGATGCTTTCACCTTCGCCACCTGTTCAGGTGTGCCTTCGGCTAGCAGTTGACCGCCTTCTTGGCCACCTTCGGGGCCGAGGTCAATGACCCAGTCGGCGGCTTTCACCAAATCAAGATTGTGTTCGACGACGATGACACTATGGCCCGCTTCGACCAGGCGCTGCAGGACGAGCAGCAGGCGGACGGTGTCGGCAAGGTGCAGCCCCGTGGTTGGTTCATCGAACAAGTAGAGACTGCGCCCTGTGGCACGGCGTCCGAGTTCTTTGGCGAGTTTAACGCGTTGGGCTTCTCCGCCCGAGAGTGTGGTGGCGGGCTGACCGAGTTGCAGGTAACCCAGACCGACATCTGACATAACTTGCAGGCGGGAGGCAGCGGCTGGAACATCCGCAAACAAAGCCAGGGCTTCTTCGACGGTCATGCTCAATACCTGTGAAATATCGTAACCGCGATACTTAACCGCCAGAGTCTCGCGTTTGAAACGGCGTCCGTGGCAGGTGGAACAGCGTACTTCGACGTCGGGTAGGAAGTGCATTTTGACGGTCAGCATGCCCGCGCCCTCGCAGCGTTCACATCGCCCGCCAGGGACGTTGAACGAAAAATGGCGCGCCAGCACTTTATTCTTTTTGGCTTCGGGCGTAGCGGCAAATGCTGCGCGGATGGGCGTGAATGTGTCGGAATAAGTGGCAGCGTTAGAGCGCGGGATACGCCCAATGTGATTCTGGTCAATGCTGATTACCTTATCAATATGCTCCCAGCCCGTGATGCTGTCGTGTTCGCCAGGTATATCTGTTGCGCCATTCAGGCGTTGATTCGCGGCGCGGGCGAGAATATCGAATATCAGCGAAGACTTACCTGAGCCAGAGACACCTGTCACTGCCACCAACAGCCCAAGTGGGATTCGAACTGTCAGGTTTTGCAAGTTGAACTGGCGAGCTCCGCAAATCGTCAGGGCTGTGAGATTCGGCGTACGGCGATGTTCGGGCATCGGCACTTCCATCGACTTGGCGATGAACGCGCCTGTCAGCGAGCCTTCTGTTTTAGATACTTGATCAGGCGTACCCGCTGCGACAATCTGCCCGCCATGCTTGCCCGCGCCAGGTCCTATGTCTACCAGATAATCGGCAGCTTTGATAAGTTCAAGGTCATGCTCCACCACCAACACCGTATTCCCCAAATCGCGCAAGCGGCGCAGGATGTTGATGAGTCGCTGCGTATCCCGTGGATGCAAACCTATCGTCGGCTCGTCGAGGATGTAAAGCACACCCGTTAACCCTGACCCGAGCAGGGCAGCCAATCTCAGGCGTTGGGCTTCACCTGCAGAGAGAGTCGGCGATGAACGTTCAAGTGTCAGATAGCCCACCCCCACTTCCAGCAAGCGTCCGATACGTTCGTACAGGTCATCTAAAATGGGGCGGGCGATTAGCATTTCATCTGCGGTGAAATGTGGCGGCAGACTCTTGAGCCAGGCGTCGAGGCCGTTAAGCGGCAATTGAGAGACAGTTACGATGAATTCGCCAGCCACTTTCACGGCGCGGCTTTCAGGACGCAGGCGTGTGCCTGCACAATCTGGGCATGGTTGGGATGTAAAATATTGATCCAAATTCTCACGGTAAGCGGCGTTGGCAGCGTGTTCGTCGTAACGGCGTTGCAGGTTTGTGACCACTCCTTCGAAACGTCCCTGTGCGTTGACGGTGGGTGGTTTGACCTGTGGAAAGTGGCGGCGGAATTGCGTACTCTCCGTGCCATATAAGAGGAGGTCGCGTTGGATGGGCGTGTAATCTTTGATGGCTTTGGACGGGTCGAACTCGAAACCGTAATATTTCCCCGCGTTTTTCAAAATCTGGCTGTAGTAATTAATTTGAAATTCAATCCAACTATTCACAGCCTTTGTGGGAATGCTTTTGCTCTCGTCAATCAAGCGGCTGATGATTGCTTGCCGTACCACGCCAAGCCCTGTACAGGTAGGGCAGGCTCCGGCAGGCTTGTTGAACGAGAAGTTGGCCATGCCTATCTCTGCTACCGCCGCGTCGCAATGCGGACAGGGGAACGTTCCATCGGGGCTCTCATCGGAGTCGTCCAACCAATCTTCGGATGATGATTCAAAAGTTAGCGGTGGAACGTCTTTCCCACACTTTGGACAGGGGCGATGGCCGAGGCGAGCGTACAAAACTCGCAAATAGGTGAAGATTTCGGTGGCTGTTCCCACTGTCGAGCGGGGACTGTGATTTGTCAGGTGTTGGTCTACGCTGATGGATGGAGACAAGCCAACGATGGAGTCCACAGGTGGTTTGGTCAATCCCCATGTAACCATACCGAGCGATTCCATATACTGTCGCTGACCTTCCTTGTGCAGGATGTCAAACGCAAGTGTGGATTTTCCCGAGCCGGACAGCCCCGTGATGACGACAAGTTGGTTTTTGGGAATATCCAGTGTGATATTTTTGAGGTTGTGCAGGCGGGCGTTGCGAATGGTGATAGTGGGGTTCATAGATTCTCCAAATTGCTCGGCGTAACGAGCTACTTTATCCCCATTGTACAACTCTTCGATCAATAATTGAACAGTTTGATCCGCCATGCCGGTCTTTCAGCCAGATGGTGGCAATGATTTAGCACATTTTCCAAGCTCATCTAACCCGGTGCCAGGTGTGCAGTGCTGAGAGTAGATTTCTCGACCCCAGCATAGTCGCGCCATTTTATTAATATCGCGGTATGAAATGATTTTTGCATCTCCATGAATTTGCAAAGTATAATTCCTGTGCCAGATTCAAAGAGGTGTTCATGCTGCGGACCATTACCCAGGGTTTTTCCCCGTTAAAACTGCCCAATTTTCGTATGTATATTTCTGGCTAGGCTGTGTCGTTGATCGGAACCTGGCTGCAGGTCACGGTTCAAAGCTGGGTCGTCTGGGAGCTCAGTCATTCTGAGGCGGCCCTGGGCGTGGTGGCCATGCTCGGCGCTCTGCCGACTTTGCTTCTGGGTCCGTGGGCCGGAGTGCTGGCTGACCGGCTCAACCGGCGTGGTTTACTGATTTTTACCCAGATCGGGATGATGCTGTTGGCCTTCATCCTGGCCGCCCTGGTGCAGATCAAAATCGTCCAGCTCTGGCATGTTTATATCATCAGCGCTTGGCTCGGAATTTTTTCGGCCCTGGATTTCGCCACCCAGCAAGCCTTTTTGGGTGATCTATCTGGCATGGGTGAGGTGCGTAAAGCAGTCAATATGAATGCCATGTTCCTGCAGGCCAGCCGCATGGTTGGCCCAGCCCTGGCCGGTTGGGTGATCGGGAGTTTGGGGGTGGCAACAGCCTTTTGGCTTAACGGCCTCAGCTTCCTGGCGGTCATCGCCAGCCTGGTGGCTGTGCGCGCTTCCCAGGTTCGGCATCCGCAGACAGGCAATTCGGCCTTGCTCGACCTGTGGGATGGTCTGCGTTTCCTGCGCAGCCAGCCTCGCATTCAGGACCTGCTGCTCCTGAGCATCTGCATAACTCTTCTGGCGCTTTCCCTGATGACGATGATGCCAGCTTTTGCTGTTGAACGCATAGGAGGAGATGCCAGCACGCTTGGCTCGCTGCTGGCAGCTTCCGGCGCAGGCGCGCTGGCCAGTGTTGTTTTTATTATGCCGCTGGCGCAATCCAGAAAACGCGTTGGATTGGTGATGAGTCTGGCGGTAATTTGGGCCGGATGTTGGATCCTCGGGTTGTCGGTTGTACGGTGGCTGCCATTGGCCATGCTCTGCCTGTTTGCGTTAAGCTTCAGCTTGCCATTGGTGGTTGCCATGTCAATGGGGCTGATCCAGGTATTGGCGCCTGCTGAAATGCGCGCGCGACTGCTGAGCCTTTTCACCATGGTCAGCTTTGGTTTGCAGCCGCTCTCGTCCTTACTGGTCGGTGGAGCGTCGGAACGTTTTGGAGTAGCAGCAGTTGCCGCAGTGAATGGCAGCCTGCTTGTATTTGCCGGACTGGGTATGATTTTCCTTCGCCAGGGTCTGCGCCAATGGCAAATACAAGCTGTTGCCTCGATAAATTCGCCTGCCAGGCATTAGTTTTTACGCTATCCTGCTCCTGCGCCGCAGCGCCTGGAGCTACCTGCTGGTTTTTGAACTGGCTGGTCGACAGAGCCAGTGCAAAAGAGTGGCATTTCGTCAATCTTTGATATTGTACGCAGTCAGGTAGGTGATGTCTTCATATGCGTCGCAGATGACCAGAAAGCGCCCATCCTGGGTAACTGCCAGGCTGATGGGGTCGAAGAGCGCGCCACCATCCTGCCTTTGACCCTCAGGGGGTTCGTAAATCAATTGACCAAAGCGCTTGAGCAGGTTTCCCTGTGGGTCAAGCATATAGACCGCGGCATCGCCGGGGCTGAAGTTGACCAGCACATAAATATTACCTTGATCATCGAGCGCCAGGTCGCGCGGGGTTGAATCGGCCAGGGCTGGCACACCCAGGGTGTCAATAAGTTTGCCGTTGGCTGGATCGAGTTTGAGCACGCTGGCGCTGTATTGCTCGGCCAGGTACAGATTTCCAGCAGAGTCAAAAGCCATCCCGAAGTACGCGCCAGAATCAAGCGGCAGGTCGCGCAGATGTTCCGCGGTAT
Organism: uncultured Anaerolinea sp.; assembly: GCA_964536185.1. Taxonomy (GTDB): domain Bacteria; phylum Chloroflexota; class Anaerolineae; order Anaerolineales; family Villigracilaceae; genus UBA5195. The sequence goes on from CAZHWV010000107.1 coordinate 8,790, forward strand.
CACTGGTATAGACGCGGATCCGCTCCTTATCACGCAGGTACAGGTTGCCATCCACCGGGCTGACAGCCACGGAAAATGGCCCGTCGTCGTCGAATTCCTCGCCGCCCGCCACGATTTGCTCCCCGGTGGCTGAGAGTACAATGAACCAACCATAACCGCTGTCGGTGACGATCAGGTTGCCAAAGGCATCAGTGGTCACATCAGTCAGGTTGGAATGCTCGGGGGACTGGATGGTCTTAAGCAAGTTGCCCTCCACATCGTAAGTGTAGATGCCGTGCGCACCTTCAGCCAATTGAATATTGCCCAGGTTGCCGGCGGTAATGCCACCCGGCAGGCCAAATTCTTCTGGCGGATCCTGGCTCGGAATGGAAACGCGCCAGAAAACAGGTAAATCGGCAATTGCAGGCTGATCTTCACCTGGTTCCACCCCGGCGGTTTGAGTGGGGTCGACCAATGGCGTGGGAGATGGAGGCGCAAGCGGAGTATCTGGGATTTCTACGCTGATGGCTGGCGGTTCAGGATTAGCTGTCTCCGGAATTCGTGTAGTAGTAGCCGTGGCGGGTGTCTTGTTGCTGGCAGCATTACAGGCCAGTGATACCAATAGCGGCACAATACAGACTATCCATAGAGGTTTCATAGAGCCTTTCGCTTTAAATGTAGCGCTTCATAGGATAATTCGCCAAGCTGGAGCATGGCGCGGAGTTCGTCCGCCTTTTGCAGGCGTACGCCGCGCAGTTCAATGCTCAGCTCGCCAGCTGTGCGTTTGATGAACACAGGCTCACTCTTCCAGGTCAGCAGAGCGTTTTCAAAAGCCGGGGTCAGCAGATTTTCGAGTTCGACAGGTTCCTGCGCCCAGAGCATGTATTTCTGGCGCAGGGATTCGCTTCCCGCCTGGACCTCCTTCAACCCTTCTGCCCCTGCTCCCAAGGCCAGCTCTAAAACCTTGCGGGTGAGCATCTCGCCCATACCTCCCAGATTTGCCTGGGAACTGCGCGGGCCAATTAGCAGCGTGCTGCCGGGGACAGGAGCGCGCCAGATGGTGGACATCTCCACATTGGAGGCGCCCGAAGCCGAATCTGTCCCGTTGGAGCGCGAGAGGGCTTGCAGAGTCCAGTTTGCAGAGGCCAGGCGCAGTCCCCAGGTCAGCGGTTCACGAATGGTTTCAACTGTGCAGCCATTTTCTGCGGCCATTTGCAGGATCTGCTGCTCGGTTTTTGCCTTGCGACGGCGCACAAGTAGGAAAACTGTGCCGCCAAGCAGAACAAAGAACGCGAGGGCAATCAGGTTGAGCGTAATGTCATCCATTGTTCTCTCCCTGGATAACAGGCTGGTCCGGGGACGTGCTCTTCTTACGGCGAATAAAGAAGAAAGCCCCGCCCGCGAATACCAGAGGCAGGAAGCAGCACAGACATAGGAAAGCGCCGCCACCCAGCACAACCCAGAGCACATCACCGCCCAGGTTCAGCCCACCCGGCTCGCTCACCGCGCGGATGCTGTTAACTGCTCCGGGTACCAACTTCCACTTGAGCGTGTTACTTTTCTGCTCGGTGGCATTGTTTTCAACGATCCGACCCGGCAGGGTTAAGTTCCAGTAAACTTCCGCGGTCAATGGCGCGTCGCTGCTGCCCGTATCAGTGCTCAGGTCAAGGCTGATGTCGTAGATCAGCTTTCCATCGACGAGTGAGAGCTCATTGATGCGTGTATCGGTCATGCCGTAAATTGTTTTCAAATCATCCAGGGATTTAAAAGCTGTTTCATAGACACACCAGGTCTCGGTTTCATTGCGCGTCTCTTTGCGAGTGGTGGTGTTGGGTGGCAAATCCTTGGCTTCTTTGGTGCAGAAAGCCTCATCATCGACGCTCACATCGGCCATCACGGTTTCATCGCCCTCGAAACCGATTTCCTGGATGTAGGTACCGGAACCATCGCTTTTGAGATCGGTAATGAAGTTGACCTTGCATGCCGAGAGCAAAAGAGCGGCAGCGATAAAAAGAGCAATTAACATAAATTGGGATTGACGGATTTTCATAATGTTTCTCCTGTGCTGATTGAAATTATCCAAGTAGGGTGACAATCAAGTAAGCCATCAGGCCAATTGCAATAAAACACAACGGCAGGCCAAATACCAATACGATCAGGCTAATTTTCCGGATAGAAGCTACCTTTGCGTACTGCCCATCCCCGCTACCAGGAGCGCTCAGACCGGGGAATTTGCGCCCACGCAGGTAGAAGGCGATAGCGCCCAGGGCAATCACAAACAACACGACAAACACAGCCAGGCCACCTCCAACCAGGATGATCGGGAATTGCTTTGGGTCGGTCCGATCGATGGCTGGGAAAACGAAATTAAATATCCCCAGCAAGTAGCAGCACATCACTGGCCCGCCGATCAGGATACTCAAACAACCCACCAGCAGGCGGTTTTTATTTTGATGACTGGTAATATCAGACATTGGGTACATAATGATTTCCTTTCCGGCACAATTTGAAATACACCGCCGCCAGCTTAATTCGAACCTCTGCCACCGATCCAGGCTGCGCCGAAAGGATCAAGCTAACGGTATATTTACCCTGGGCCAGGTTTGAAAGAGACAGGACGCTAATCTGGTGTCTGAGCAGTTGTTGATCCTGGGGTCTTTTGGTGCTGGGATAAACCCGTTTCCTGTCCCAGGCGCTCGGTTTCCTGCTCCAAAAACGCAAACAGACTCTCAATACTGGCAAAACCACGCCGCTCGCCATTTGCAGGACTTTCCAGCATGGCACGCCAGGCAGGCGGATCGTTCGGCTCAAGCCATAAGCGTAAAAGATAGGAACGATAGGGTGCGCTCATGTGCTTTTTGTAACAAATCAGCGTCAAAAAAACGTCAAAATAGGCGTGAAGAGTAAATCTGTCCTGTATAATAATAGTACGACCTTTCACAATAACGCCATGACCAAACTCTCAATACAACTGTTGGGTGCTTTTCAGGTGGAGCATGACGGCAGACCCGTAAATGGGTTCGCTACCGATAAGGCACGCGCTCTGCTGGCCTACCTGGCTGTGGAGCGCGAGCGTCCGCATCGCCGCGAGAGTCTCTCCGCTCTGCTCTGGCCCGAGCAGAACGACGAGCGCGCCCGGCAAAGCCTACGCCAGGCGCTTTCGCATCTCAAGCAAGCTCTAGGGGGCGAGGATTTTCTATTAATCAGTCCGCAAGACATCCAACTTAACCCCCAGGCCTCTGTCTGGATCGACGTGAGCGAGTCTGCAGCCCTCGCGCGCGCCAGCCAAAGACACCGCCATCGGAGCATTGAATGCTGCCTGCCCTGCCTGCGCCGTCAGCAAAACTTGCTGGAAATCTACGCTGGCGATTTTTTGAATGGCTTCCCATCTCAAAACAGCGAAAACTTTGAAGAATGGGTTACCCTGACTCGTGAGCGCCTGCGCCAGCAGGCAATGAGCGCCCACATTTTGTTGGCCGATCTTTACGAACTCCGCGGTGACCAACCCACTGCCTTGGAGCATGCCTACGCTCAGATCAGCCTGGAACCCTGGCGGGAGGAAGCTCATCGCCAGGTCATGCGCATCCTGGCCCAGAATGGCGAACGCAGCAAGGCACTCGCCCAATACCACGCCTGTCGCCGGGTACTGGCAAATGAGTTGGGCGTGGCTCCCACAGCCGAAACCACTGCGCTTTTCGAAACCATCCAGAACGGCGATCTTCCCCCTCCTAAAATTGTTCCACACCCCCCCGAGCCAGCCACCTCTTTCATTGGCCGCACCCGTGAGCAGTCTGAAATCGCCGAACTTCTGGCTGACCCAACCTGCCGCCTGGTTACACTGCTTGGCATGGGTGGGGTGGGGAAAAGCAGCCTGGCCATGCAGATTGCGCGCACCCATAATGGGATTTACCGTGACGGCGTTTTCTTTGTACCCCTGATTGGGGTCAACGATGCTCCGGGCGCGATCGCTGTCGCAATTGGGCAACCGGCTCCGGATGCTGGCACACGCTTAGCCGAACTGCTGCGCAACAAACAAATCCTGCTTGTGCTGGATAACTTTGAGCACCTGGTTGAAGGCAGCGATGGGCTAACTGATGTGCTTGCCGCAGCGCCTGGCTTGCAAATCCTGGTTACTTCGCGCGAGCGCCTGCGCTTGCGCGAAGAATCTGTCTATATGCTCGAAGGTCTTTCTTTTCCGCAGGAAGGTGAGAACGACCTGCCTGACCCAAGGGTCTTTGACGCGCTGGCCTTGTTTGAGACCCGCGCTGCCCAAATTGATCCCCGTTTCAGGCTAACCAGGAACTTCCTGCCCGATGTTTTAGAAATTTGTCGCCTCGTGGAAGGTCTGCCCCTAGCCATCGAGCTCGCTGCCAGCGCGGTTAGCGAACGTTCCTGCGCCGAAGTGGCCCTCGCCTTGAGCCAGACCTTTGACACGCTCTTGCCCGCTCTGCGTAATTTTCCAGCCCGGCACCGTTCGCTGCGCGCTGTGTTCGAACACACTTGGAACATTCTCAGCACCCAGGAACAGAGACAACTGGTGGAACTGTCCGTTTTCCTGGGCGGGTTCAGCGCTGAGGCTGCCTTGATTGTGACCGGTACACCCACCCAAAAACTGGCTGGTCTGGCGGCTAAATCCCTGCTGCGCCGCGATATGGATGGCCGATACGCCCTGCACGAAAGCCTGCGCCAGTTTTCTGCCGAAAAATTGGAACCTGCGGCCGCTGCAAGAACCCGGCATGGAGCCTATTACGCCAATTTGGCAGCCCACTGTAACGGGTCGACTTCCGCCAACGAACTGGATGCGATTCAGAAAGAACGCGCCAACTTGCGGGCAGCCTGGGAGTGGTCTTTCTCTGCGCATCAGTCAGAATCTATTCCTGGAAATCCGAAAGATAGCCAGTTATCGGCCGACTTGCTTACAGGTCTTGCGCTTCTGTACATTTTACGCGGTCCGCTTTCCGAGGGCGAGAACCTGTTCCGAGAAGCGATCTTAAAACTGGACGGCGATAAATCACAAGAAGAATTGAAAACCAGGCTATCGATCGAACTGGCGCGGATCTATAATGCTCAGACACACCACCAGCAGGCCATCGAACTTGCTAAAAGCGTGACGACGAGCTCGGTAGAACGCGAGCAACTGCTGCAAGCCAGAGCCCTCTTGGTCTGGGGACAGGCATTGGGCGCGCAAGGCGAGTGCGAAGCAGCCCGGCCTATCTTGAACCAGGCGTTTACCTTGGCCCGGGAACTGGGCGATAAGCGTGTCGAGGCCGACAGCCTGCGTGAACTAGGCAATGCCGCCAACCGGTTGACAGAATATGATCTGGCCATTCCACTGTATTCACAGGCGCTTGCCATCTCGCGTGAATTGGGCGACAAGCGTGGCGAAAGTGCTACCCTCAACAATTGGGGAGCAGTGGAATATGATCTCGGGGATCTGGCGGCGGCGCAGACACATTACCAGCAATCCCTGGCGCTGTACCGAGAACTGGGCAACCTGTTGGGTGAGGCCAAGGCGCTCAACAACCTATCCAATGTATCTGCTGACCAGGGTGATCTGGCTGCTTCGCTGCAATACAGCCAGCAGGCCGTGCATATCCACCGAGAAATGGGCAACCCGCGTGGGCAGAGCGCTGCGCTCAACAACCTGGGAGCGACCTATTATTTGCTGGGCCAGTATGACGCCGCGCGGAAAAATTACCAACAGTCCCTGGTGTTCTATCGCGAAAGCGGCAACCAGCAAGCGGAGGCCGAAACACTTGCTAACCTTAGCCTGCTTGATTGCGTGCTCGGTCACCTTGTCTCCGGGCGCGAAAATGCACTAAAAGCAATCCGGCTGGCAGAGAAAACCGGCGACAAGGTAAATTTGGCCAATGCGCTCTATTATTTGGGACGGAACCAGTTGGCGGCCGGGAATCTTGATGCCGCCGAAATCGCGCTGCAGCGCGCCCTCGACTTGCGTCACGAAATTCCCCACCAGGGGCGCCAGGCCGAAATCCTTGCCGAAATTGCTTGGGCCTCCCAAATGCGCGCCCGAAATACCCAGGCACTCGAACTGCTTGGCCCCGTTCTAAAATTACTCAGCGACCCCCTCGCCTTGAACGGCAGCGACGATCCTTTTCGTATCTACATGCTGACGGCTCAGATCCTGGCAGCAAATGGAGATGCCCGGGCAAATGTAGTGCGCACTTCTGGCGCATCGCTGCTGCGCGAAAGAGCCGGAAAAATCAGTGATCCAACCTACCGGCTTTCCTTTGAGACCACGCATAACTATTTCTCCGAAAGCGAAGGGTGATATTGGATTGATCCCCACCGACCAGCTGAACTATAAATCTGTGAATAATAATGGCGATATTGACTGGCGACGATAATTTTTATTTGATATTTAGGCTTTTTTTACTTGAAAAGCGTAGACAATCGTACTTAGAGAAAGTACAATTATTCACATATGTTAATAGAATTTTAATAAACTGAGTATATGTATTTGGCCAGATA
>CAZHWV010000108.1:0-15197 GCA_964536185.1 uncultured Anaerolinea sp.
AATTTCTCGTTTATGGTCCCGTTACGATAGCATTTTGCTTTAAAAAAATTCTGCCAAAAGCTGGCAGGAATATCCAACTCTGGCAGTTACATCGCCGTTAGTAAAGATGATTTATTTTAATTTCTTTTGCTGTTGCCCGTAATCGCACTGGTTTAGTAACGGGCAGTGGGCACAGTCTGGCTTGCGTGCATGACAAATCTCACGCCCCAGGCGGATAATATTCAAGTGTGCGGCGTAATACGTTTCCGGTGGGAAGAGACCCTCCAGGTACGGGTGTGCATCTTCCACAGATACTTTCTCCGGGCGTAAGCCAAGGCGCCCAGTCACCCGATACACATGTGTATCTACCGGAAAAGCTGGTCTTCCCAACGAAAAACACAGGACGATCGCGGCGGTCTTCGGACCAACCCCTTTGAACTTCAACAACCAGGCGCGCGCCTCTTCGAGCGGCAGGTCGTCTAAGAAAGATAGCTCAAGGCTGTTGCGTTCGCTGGAAATCTGTTCCAACACCTGTTGGATGCGCGGCCCCTTCTGATTGGCCAATCCTGCCATTCGGATACAGTCCACCACATCGGCAGTGGGTGCATCTCGGACGGTCTGCCAACTGGCGTATTTGGCGCGCAAGGCATTGAAGGCCCTATCACGGTTGATATCGTTGGTGTTCTGCGAAAGGATGGTTGAAACAAGTTCATCTAGCGGAGGCAAGTGAGAGCTGTTGTGCCAGCTGGGTTCACCGTAAAACGCGATCAGACCGACGTGCGCTGCTAAAGCGCGTTGGGTAAGTGCAATAAAGTGCATGTGATTCTCACTGGGAGCGCAACAAGAACGCAGAACCCGCGTTTTTACATATCCAGGTTGAAGGCAGGGCGGCTGACGCCGATTTTGAGCTTTCGGTAATTTTCCAGTTGAATCTGCGGTCCAAAAGCCGCCATTTGCGCCAATTGTTCAGGGCTCAGCACGCCCAGCGACTGGAGAATTGCCAGAGCGACACCGTTGCGGGCTCGGTCGCTTGGGTCGCCGTCACTTATTTTGATGGCGATGCCAATGCCGGGTGAATCCACGCCCAGCGTGCCAGGCAGCAACCCAATACTCTGGAAGCCTTCCGCCCCACCCTTGGCCAGAATACGGCCCTTGCCAGCTTGCATCAGGGCGGTGTCAAAGCGCCCTGGTCCGCCGACCATGTCTGGGTTCGCCATCATCGCGGCGCTGATCGTATGGCAGGCTGCTGCCCGTTCAGGTGTCAGATCGTGCGGATCGCACAGACGAGCATACCCGAGCGCGGCATTGTAGAGCGGCACGGCAAAATTCGGAGCTGAGCAACCATCGATGCCAAGTTCAACTTTTTCGATTGGCAAAGCGCACATTTCACTAAAGGTTTGTAGAATGCTTTCCTGTACTGGGTGGTGAAAGTCGATATAGTTGTCGAGCGGCAGGCCACGCAGGCGGGCGTGGGCAAGCATACCGGTATGCTTGCCCGAGCAGTTATGGCGATAAGGGCTCGGCAACTCACCACGCACCTTCATCGCATCTGAAGTAGCATCGTGAAAGGGGTAATGCATCCCACACAACAGGTCCGTCATGCCGACCCCAATCTTGACCTGCATGCCTTTGACGGCTTCAACATGTTCATCTGTGCCGGAATGAGATGAACACATCAGCGCGATTTCACGCGGAGTCAGGCCAAATTTTTCAGCCCCCCCGTATTCAATAAAGGGCAGCGCCTGGAAGGGTTTAGCACTAGAACGCAAAAAAGTAACTGTATGTGGGTCTCCCAGGCAAGCTAACATGTGGCCACTAGCATCCACAATGGCAGCCGCACCAAAGTGGACACATTCCACTATCCGGCCGCGCGTCAATTCAAAAACAGGTTGATATGGATTTATCATTTTATTCCTCACTCTCATCAACAATTGCGCTTGAACGGTAGTGGCGAGCATAGTAATGCCGCAAACCATGGGAAAATCGTTGGAAGAAGTGTTTTTGCCGTTCAGGTGGGGTCTTGATGGCAGCCATCAACTGTGGAATGAGGTTTTCAACACTATCTGGCCCAGCCTGATTGCGGGCCAGCGCCTCAAGTTGTTCGTGAATGGAACTAATTTGCTCTCGTTGGGTCTGCGCATTGGCATAAGAAACGATACCGCTTCGTCCACTGACAATCGTATAATCTTTATAGCTATCCAGCAGGTGATCCAGGGTTTTGAGCCATTCGAGCAAGTTTGCACTGGCGATAAAAGGGGGCTGGTTATTGACCACCAAGTCACCGACAAAGACAATCTTTGCTTCCGGTAGGATTACCCAACTGGCGCCAGCCGTTGGACCAGAATGGTGCTCCAGCAAAACCGAGTAATTGCTCCATTCGATAGACATGCGAGATGTAAAAGAGATCTCGGGAGGTGCCCAGCGGATACTTCCCAGCCCAACTACCGATTCCCAATCCGCGCCAGTTTCTTCACCCTGGGCTTTGAAAGTATTCGGGCGATTTCGAAAGGTCTCGGCGGTTCTCTCATGTGCCACGATGGTGCATTCCATGGCACGCGCACCCAAGGTCCGGTCCGGATGCCCGTCAAGATTGATCAGCAAACGTTCCACCCCGCTGTTTAAATTCAGTAAGGCGGCACGCCAAGAACGGACATCTTCTGGCGCCGGCGGCGCGTCGATCTGGATCAGCCCGTGAGGCAAAGCGATCACCCCTAGTGTTACGCCCGGGTACTGTTCTTCGATATAAACCTGATTGGCAAGTGCCTGCATGCAAACTCCTCTATTTAGGTCCAGTCCTTTGCACAGGATAGACTAAAAAACTAAGCAAATTAACTTTTCATGCCATGGAATCCCAAAAAACCTTCAAACCCGTTAGGCTTGATTATTTTTTTATCAGCGGAAGCGTAAATATAAATTTAGAACCACGGATGGGTGCCGATTCAACCCAGATTTGACCGCCATGTCCCTCGACGGCTAGCTTACAAAAAGCCAATCCCACGCCCAACCCGCGGGCGCCATTAGTATTTTTAAGACGGATGAACTTGTCAAAAATGCGTTCACTATCCATGTTCGGGATACCTTGACCATTGTCCTGCACATACAGGCGCAAGAATTGACCACTAGCTTCAACACCAATTTCGATTTCTCCACCTACTGGGGTATATTTAGCTGCATTTTCCAAAAGATTAATCAATACCCGTCTGATCATATCCACGTCCACGGATACCTTGGGTGGATCCGGAAGCATTTGCGTAATAATGGTCTGTTCGCGGCCCTCGGTAGAAGGTTTAATCGCTTCAATGGCATCGCTGATCAGCATGGAAATTTCTACCGGCTTGCGCTCACCCACAGGCTGATTTTGTTCAAGGCGATTGAGATCGAGCAAGGAACTAACCATCCGCTCGATCCGCTCGATAGAGTGGTGTGCGATTCGCAAAATCGGTTTAGCTGAATCTCTTTCTGGCTCTGGGATGATGTCGTCTAGCAACTCTACACTGGATAGAATATTGGCCAGCGGAGAACGCAGGTCATGATAGATCATCGCTGCTAGATCTTCACGCAGGGCATCCAGGTCTTTCCGTTCAGTTACATCGCGCAAAATCCACTGGATTGACTCAGCATCGTCAAATACTACTTTGCGAGTATAGACTTGTACGGAGTGCGTTTTGCCACGGCTATCACGTAAGGTGGATTCGTATGTAGCTGTCGCCTCACCAATATTTTCAAATTGGCGGCCAGTTTTCTCGAAATTTAGTTCATGCACCTGGTCAATCCGTAAATGGTGCAGACTATCGGGCGAATACCCTGAAAAAATAGCTGCTTGCTTGTTGACTTCCAGGATTTGACCTTGGAGGTTGGTGATGACAATCGGGTCGATACTGTCTTCGAAAAGGTCGCGGTAATGTTTTCGAGCCAAGTCCAAGCTCTCGAATAACTGAGCGTTCTGAATGGTCGTCCCTGCCAGTGCGCCGAGACCTGTCAAAACCAGCAAAGCATCGGGGTCAAAGGATTTCGCAAGCGGGTTAATGGCTTCCAGTACGCCGATAACGCTGCCTTGCACATGAATGGGGGCGCAGGCTAGCATGTGTACTCTTACACCCTGGATTTTTTCAGCTTCTGAAAGCATAGGTTGAGTATCAGATGCGGAAGATGGGATGATAATCCCGCGCCCCTGTTGAACAACCATTCCGGCAATCCCGTCACGCAGTTGCATGCGTCTGCCGATCAGCTTGGCGCCATGTTGGCTGGCTGCGCGGAAGACCAATTCCTGACCATCCACCATCGCCAGGGCAGTGATCTCCACTTGTAAGGTTTGTTGGGTCTGTGTCAGGATGTTATCGTACAAATCATCCATACGGACAGACGAATTCAAGCGAGCGGCACTTTCAGCCAGGGCAGTCATCACGCGCGCCTGGCGCTGGCTTTCGGAGAACAGCCGCGCATTCAGCACAGCGATCCCTGCCTGGTCAGCAATAGCCTGCATCAATTCGAAATGATCATTGGTATAAGCTCCGGGTGTCGGATGGACCAAGGTGAGCACACCCACCAGTTTCTCACGTACCATCAGCGGCACACAGATCGCAGCTTTCGCACCAGAGCGTTCAACTGCATCATCTTCGCGGCGAAGCCAGCGTGAATCAAGGCTGGTATCAGGCACCAATACCGCCTGGCGGCTGTGCATCACCCACCCAGCCAGGCCACGTTCCATGGTATCTCTTAGCTGTTGGGTTGAGCTGTCACGCACCTGGTCCCCATAAACAAAGGCCGAATCGATTGCCTGGCCATTATCATCCATCACCACCACGCTCCCACGCTCGCCGCCGACGTTTTTTATGGCAGAGAATAACACGCGTGTCAGCACAGTTCTTAAGTCAAGCGCGGTAGCAAACTCGCGGCTGACTTTGTATAACAATTCCAGGACTGCTCGTTGGTTTTGGGCCATTGATCCTCTTTATACTACCTAACCCGGACAAGCCGGAACAAACGTATTTTATCCACTAGATGACGCAGATTCATCAGATTATAAATGCATTAAAGTTCTTGAAAATCTGCGACATTTGTGGACACAATTTCTTGCTTTTTGTGCAAGAATCCAACTTTAAAGGTACTACAACAGTGGCCAAGCGAAATAGCCCATTTAGGAACCAGGACTACTCTATACCCAGACAGTTGCTACGATAGATACTTTAAGCCAGAACCAGTATTAAATAAAACTACGCGTTCATGCTTGCCAACCCAGCCATTTGCCAGTAAATGTTGCAAAGCGGACAAGGTTGCAGCTCCTTCAGGAGCTGCAAAAATACCTTCCAAGGCCGCTATTTCTTTCTGGCTGGTCAGGATTTCAGCATCAGACACAGCCAACGCTGTACCCTGGCTGGCACGAATGGCGCGCAGGATGAGCCGGTCGGCAAAAACACCGGGGACTCTCAATCCGGACGCGATGGTTTGAGCCCCTTCCCAAAATACAGCCCGGTCACTGTTTTCCATAAAGGCGCGGACAATAGGAGCACAGCCTTCTGCCTGAACGCTAACCATGCGCGGACGCTTTGCCCCAATAAAACCAATCTGCTCCAACTCGGCAAAAGCCTTCCACATGCCCACCAACCCGGTCCCGCCTCCGGTAGGATAAATCACTACATCCGGCAATTCCCAGTCAAAAGCCTCGGCCAGTTCCAAGCCCATGGTTTTTTTGCCTTCGCAGCGATAAGGTTCCTTGAACGTCGAAACATCGAACCAGCCGTGAAGCTTGGCAGCTTCACCAGCCATTCTGGCAGCATCAGAGATAAGACCATCGACCAATACCAACTCGGCGCCAGAGATCTTGACTTCAATCTGGTTGGGTAGAGGCGCATCTTTTGGCATATAAACATGCGCATGGGTACGCGCTCGAGCCGAGTATGCAGCTAGCGCTCCACCAGCATTACCGGCGGTTGGAATCACAAACGAACGCAGGCCTAATTCGATAGCGCGTGCCACAGCCATTACCAGACCGCGAGCTTTGAACGAACCAGTCGGATTAACAGATTCGTCCTTGATGTAGAGTTCGCTCATTCCCAGAGTTTTACCCAGGTTCGCAGCTCTCAACAGAGGCGTGTCAGCTTCTCCCAGTGTAATGCGAAAGGCTGGGGCTCGGACTGGTAGGATTTCGCCCCAACGCCAGATGCCCTTGGGGCGCGTCTGTAGAGCCTGACGAGTAAGGGTAGTTCGCACTGCAGAAAAGTCATAGCTGGCGACAAGTGGTCCACGGCAGTCCTGACAGAAAGTCTGTACTTCGTCGGCGTTAAAGACCTTGCCACACTCCGGGCATACTAACTGGCAGAGGGCGCTTTCTGGGTAAGGCATAATTAAAGTATAGCACATCTAGCAGGTTTCCAGATTTATGGGCAATTTGCGTGTAGGTAATGAATGAGCCGTTTCAATTAAAAAGGCCCCACAAAAACCTACTGAGTTGTTTGAAAAGGTTAGTTCACCCTTTACTGGAAAGCTGATTGCAGTATCGGACTAACTCGAAGCACGTTCCAGCAAATTACAGTTATGTCGTAAAATAAGGCCAGGAGAATCAGCATGCCCCTCGACCTTTCCCGCATCCAGGCTCTATGTTTTGACGTGGATGGCACGTTGAACGATACGGACGACCAGTTTATCGAGCAAGCCAAGCCATTTTTTAAGGCAATCCGCTTTTTGCTCCCCAAACAGGACTATGAGCGCGCCGCGCGCCGCGCTGTAATGTGGGCAGAGGCACCAGGTAACATGCTTATTGGAGTGCCAGACCGGTTTGGGTTCGATGATAAACTGGCAAAACTGGTGAGTTGGCTGAGTCAGACGCATAAAGCCAGAATCCGGCACTTTCGTCCAATCCTCGGCGTAAAAGAAATGCTGGTGGGACTACATGCACACTATCCGATGTCCGTGGTGAGCGCGCGCGACGAAGCCTCGACCCGCGAATTTTTGCGGCATACTGGAATTGATAAATATTTCACCTGTGTAGCCGGGGCTCTAACCGTAAAACATACTAAACCTTATCCAGATCCTATCTATTGGGCAGCGCAGCAAATGGGCGTACCATCTGGGAACTGCCTGATGATCGGTGATACGACAGTGGATATCCGCGCCGGCAAGGCTGCAGGAGCGCAAACCGTGGGAGTGCTTTGCGGCTTCGGCGAAGAAATTGAGCTTCGTCGCCAGGGAGCGGATGAAATTTTGGAAGCGACCCCAAAACTGACAGACATCCTAATGGATTCTTCGCACAAATAAAAAAGCCTGGATATCTCTTTGCTTTTTTCTTGATACCCTTTGACGCTTTAACCATGCGTATGGAAATGACCTACAGAGTTGCCAGACATACGATTACCAGGATTTCTTCTCTACATCCCAGCTTTTGACCTGTGCGAACAAGCCTTCGAGTGGGCGAAGATCGGTCACAGGGACGGATAAATTTTTCGTCTGTGTTTTGCTGTACTGAAAAACACGGCTTCCAGTAAAAGAGGAGCTGGCCTTCCGGCGGAATTCATCCTGCGTAATGTAACCCAGCAACCAGATTTCCAACCCATAAACCCAGATATTACCCCATTCATGCGGCTGGATGATGTAAGTTTCGGTCTGGCTTGCACAGTGGAGCCCTACTCGTGCGGTGGGTATGCCTTCTGTGCGGAGGTAAGCCAGGCTAAAGTAGCTATTTACTGCAAAAGTGCGCGCCAACGGATGAAGCGTCAAAATTTCACTGATGAAGTTCCTGTCAGCGTCCTGCCCACCGATCTCGATGGTGATCGGCGTGGCACATTCACTTTTTAGCACCAGCTTCCCGAGAGGAACCCAGATGTTTGGCTGTGACCATTCAATCCCCATGGGGTGGACAAGACAAATTCGCTGACCTGCTGCCACAGCTTTCCGAATGCCTTCCGGGGAATTTGTCGTTAATCCCAATAAAAAAGTAAAAAAATGGAGGTCTTTCCCGGTATGATTGGCGGTAGAAAACTGTTCCTCAGGCATTCGCGCCGGAGCATCCAGGACCACATTGATGTTGCGACGAATGGTTGTAATCTGATTACGATTGGAAATCAAAAAGGTATTGATGTTACATCGCCGCCCGCCCAACAAGACATCGTAGCGGTTTGGTTCGCTGAATGGCATAGATCCTTTCACATCGAAGGGGATGCACTTTGCACCCAGATAACGGCGAAAAGCCAGGTCGACAGCCACACCACCCACAAGACGACACAGACGAGAATAAAGCGATCCACCCCAGCGATCATAACTCTGGGAGAGAGAATGAGTGGCATAGACAATACCGCCCTCGGTCAGATCAGACGTAAATGGGAGCCTAATAAAGTCAGCAGTGGAAATCATGATGGTTCGAGGTGATACGATTCGCTTAGCAAATCTTCACAAAAAAATGGATGACGGTTCAAAAACCGAGAATCATTCTACTTTTATTCATTTCGAAACTGCAGGCAGTAGTGATGAAAGGTGTTGCTAACCCAGGCGCTGCCCAGGCCAAAAGGCGCAAGCCGTTGGTTATCCTGCAGCCAAATTTTTTCGTCTTTGAGGGTATAGACCCGGCCCAATTCTCGCGCCAGATCCCAAGCTAATGGATAAATTTTGCCCCCCTTCTTAACATTCTTGACGATGATCGTCAGGTAAGCTTTTTCGCGTAACAACGGTTTCAACCCAGAGTAAATGGTCACCAGTCGTACCACAAACTGATCATAATCATGCAGATTGCCCACGTCATTGGGATCGTCGGAATAGACCACGTCCAGTTGAGACGATTCGCGCCGTTTTTTTTGAGTTCCAGCGCCTTTGGCGTGAAGCATATCCCAATAGGGTGGCGAGGTGAGCACATAATCCACCATTGGGAGGCCGTACTTGCTGGCCATTAACGCATCACCTTCAATCACCTCGGCAGCTAAATTAACTTCGCCTTCGTCTTGCCCAATCCCCAGCTTGTTTTTTTCCTCCGCGACAGCCTGTTTCGCGATCTGCGCGTAACCGGGATTCAGTTCAATTCCGTACGAATTTCTTCCACAGCGCAACGCCGCCACCAGGGTGGAGCCTGTCCCTGCCATCGGGTCGAGAACAGAACCCGCCCGTTTGGTAAAAAACTCGATAAATTCCTGCGCCATCGTTTCGGGAAATTTGGCTGGGTGACGCAACACACCTTTTTTCCGCGCAGGTGGATTATGAATAAACCAGGATTTTTGGAATTTCAGCCAGGTTTTGGGATCCAGGTCGTTCAGTTTGTTAGCCATATCTATGAGTTTATCAGGCGATGAGCGAACATGCAACAGGCTGTATTGGGAAGGATTACCTTTGTTATCTAAGGCGTCGGCCTGGGCGTACGGGATGGCAAAGGTGTCTTTGATGGAGTGGTGGTAGGGGTAGGCGAGACATAAACAACCGAATTGACTGTCAAATTAGAGAAACTGATATTCATTCCGTCTGGGCTGATGGCATTTGCATAGACTCCCAGACTGCCGTTTTTGAACACAGGATCAATCACGGTAAACTGGTAGCGTCCATTCAGAAAAAAACGCATCTCTACGCCAGCGCTCCACACGCCCATTTTAACCAAACCTGGTGCGCCAGAAGGCGCGTCGCCACTGGGGACCCAATCCTGCAAGGGTACTGTCCGGCCGTCCCGGGCTTGTTCCACGCGTACCTGGCCTGTACAGTTGAGCAAAAACCGGTAGGTGTAAGCACCACTTGCTGAACGAAACAGCAGACCGTAAGTATCTGGGCCAAAACAGCGATTGGCCGAAACAACCATTTCAGCGAAGAAATCGGTCAATGCCAGGCTGTTGTTGATGCTGAAAAGTGTTGCCGGGGATAAATTGACGGCCAGGGTTAGACGATTGCGTTCAAGGATGATACTATTGCCGCCACTGCTTTCTGTTTTGGTCAGCGACCAAATTTTCAAGTTGCTGAAATCATCCTGAAGCACCTGTGGTCCAAGACCGGGAAACAGCTGGGGCGTTGCGCTTGGCTGAAATGTTGGAAAGGGTGTCCATGTGGCCGTGGCCGGAAACCAGACGATGGTCGCCGTGGGGGAACCAGTTTCCGCTATGACAGGTACGTCAGCGGGAGTATTGTACGAGCCACCTGGCGAGATATCTTGCGCAAAAGCGGCGCAGGCTGATAAGGCCAGAGTCGCTGCCAGCAGTAGAAAGATTGATTTACACATAATTTCTTTGGAAATTCCTGAATAGTACAGCCACCAGCCAAACTGATAATAAATGTAACCTGTTTTTTATAGCGGAATATTGTAAAATCATATTGCCGTTTCGGCAATGCACCACTCCATTCTAGCATGAGGAGAGTATAAATGAGCGAAAAAGCCGTGTTGGTCACCGGCGCGTGTGGCGAGATCGGCCAGGCTCTTGTGCAAAACCTGTCCGCCCGTGGTGGTTTCCGGATTGTAACGGCAGACCTTGCACCCCTTCCGGCTGCGATCAATTCCTTGGTAGCAGAACATTTGCAGGGAGATCTGGTTAACCGGGTAAAACAGTTCTACGATTACGATTTTGACATTATCTACCATTTGGCTGCTTCACTGTCGTCGAAGGCAGAGGTTGCCACCGAGGAAGCCCACCGGATCAACGTGGAAGGCACTATGCAGTTGTTGATGATGGCTGCTTACCGCTCTGAAAAATACAAACAGGCTGTCAAATTCCTGTTCCCCAGTTCAATCGCAGCCTATGGCTTCCCTAATCTTACGGCCAAACATGCTGCCGGAGTGGTAAAGGAGGATGAATACAACACACCGCATACTATGTACGGCTGCAACAAGCTGTACTGTGAAAAGCTGGGCATGTATTACAGCCGTTACTTCGGCCAGCGGCATCTCGATGAGAACCCGCCGGTAATGTTGGATTTCCGCGCCATCCGTTTCCCTGGGCTGATCAGCGCATTTACCTTACCGAGCGGCGGGACTAGCGATTACGGGCCCGAAATGCTACACGCTGCAGCGCAAGGTAAGCCATATGCTTGTTTTGTACGCGAAGATACAAGAATCTCGTTCATGGCTATGCCCGATGCAATCAAATCGCTGATGGATTTGACGGAAGCGTCTCGCGATAGCTTAAGCCACGTGGTTTACAACATAGCTGCCTTTAGCCTGACGGCCGGTGAGTTCCGCAAGCGTGCTCTGGAAGCTTTCCCTGGCGCACAGATCAGTTTTGATCCAAATCCGCGCCGCCAGGGCATTGTCGACTCTTGGCCTGAAGATGTGGATGACAGCCTGGCTCGCGCTGAATGGGGTTGGAAGCCCGAATTCGACGCGAATCGTTTCTTTGGCGAGTATTTTTTGCCGGAAATCCGCAAACGCTATGCCAACAAGCCCAGTTTGAGAACCAGGGAATAGCTGCTTACGGAGCGATGACGATCTGTTCGCGTTCAGGGCCAACGCTAACCAGACGCACGGGAACCCCAGCTAGCTTGGCGATCGCATCCAAATAGCCTATGGCCGCCTGGGGTAGATCGTTCCAGTGGTGGACACCGCTGACGTCTTCCACCCAACCGGGAAATTCCTCGTAAAGCGGTTCATAGCTGTCGAGATTCGATGGGCCAAAAGGCAGGTCCGAAAGGATTTTTTGACCCTGACGATACGCAACGCACAACTTGAGAGTCTCTAAGCCAGAGAGAATATCCAGCTTGGTAATGACCAGTTCAGTCAGTCCATTGATGCGTACGGCGTACCGCAACAGGACACCATCCAACCAGCCAACGCGGCGCGCTCGGCCAGTCGTTGTGCCATATTCGTCCCATGGATTTGCACCGGTTCCGCGCAAGCGCAAGGCCAGGTCATCAAAGACCTCGGTTGGGAAAGGTCCAGAACCAACTCGCGTCTGAAATGATTTGCAGACGCCCGTCACTTCAGCGCCGTTCGCGACGGTCACACCAATACCCAATCCGGTAAAGACACCGGATGCTACAGTCGAAGAAGATGTAACAAACGGATATGTGCCATGATCAATGTCTAAGAGGGTTCCTTGGGCGCCTTCGGCTAAAATGCGCGCCCCGGCCTCGACCGAGCGACCGAGTTCCATTGAAATATCGGCAATATATGGCAGCAATGCTTCACAATGTTTTTGAAAAGCTTCCATGACCGTAGCCGGAGCAATGGAGGCTGCACCGAGCAGGCGCAATTGCTGGTTGGCCTCTTCGATTCGAATGCTGAGTTGTTCAATGAAATCAGGAGCCAGCAGATCAGCCACACGCAACCCGCGGCGGCTAGCCTTGTCAGTATAGGCCGGACCAATTCCTCGCCCCGTAGTGCCGATGTTACCCTTGCCGCGGGCTGCTTCCAGGGCGTTATCGAGCGCCTGGTGTGCTGGCGTTATCAAGTGCGCAGCGTGCGAAACCCGCAGCCGGCTGGGGTTTACATCTACACCAGCTCTTTTAAGCATTTCGATCTCTTCAATCAAAGATTTGGGGTTGATGACCATGCCATTTCCAAGCACAGCCACTGGTTTCGGATGTATGATGCCTGAAGGGATGAGATGCAGTTTATACAACTTAGAGCCAACAGTGACTGAATGGCCAGCGTTATCCCCACCATTGTAACGAGCGACCACATCCGAATTAGCAGCGAACCAATCCACTATGCGACCCTTGCCTTCGTCACCCCATTGCACGCCAACGATAATTTGAAGCGACATAGATCCCTCCGAGAGAAATATTGATACTTGGATTATACGATGGTCCGATTTGCTTAGCAATCAGCGTTTTACCGAGAAACCCACCCCACTCCCGAGAAGCCGATAGGGAAGAGAGATTTTCATCTAAAACTAAGCCTACATCAGTAAAATAAAAAGTAATTCTCCATTAATTCGGAAGTGTTTGTAAATTAAGACCTAGTCCCAATCCTGGCAGCAAGACCGGATTGATCATAAATTTAGGAGCTGCATTGAATATTATCCCAATACTTTCGACGTTGGTTACCTTTGGCTTCGCTTACACGGTTTTCCGGCGCTACCAGAAGAAAAGGAGCCAGCATCTACTCTTATGGGCTTTTGGGCTGCTACTTTTTGGCCTGGGAACCCTCTGCGAAGTAATCCTGGCTTTTAGGTTTTACGCGCTTGTTTTAAAACTGTGGTATCTCACTGGCGCAATGCTGACCGCAGCCTGGCTGGGCCAGGGAAGTTTCCAACTACTCATTCGCAAAGGAAAATGGGCTAAAAACATGGCTTTTGCCCTGGGAGGTATCTCACTCCTGGCCTTGATCTTGGTGGCTATTGCCCCAGTGACCAGCGCACAGATAAATTACAACGTAGCTGGCACTGCTTCAGAACAATATAAAACTATTCTTACACGTGGTGGTTTGATAATTATTCTGACCATCCTTCTGAATGTTTACGGAACCCTGGGCCTGGTGGGCGGCGCCGCATATTCAGCTTTCCTGTTCTGGCGGAAAAAAGTCCTGGCGGGACGCATGT
The DNA here is from genome assembly GCA_964536185.1 of uncultured Anaerolinea sp. Lineage (GTDB taxonomy): Bacteria > Chloroflexota > Anaerolineae > Anaerolineales > Villigracilaceae > UBA5195. The sequence continues at coordinate 13,413 of CAZHWV010000108.1, forward strand.
TCGGTAACATTTTGATCGCCATAGGTGCGCTTTCCCCGGCAATGGCAGGTACTTTCGTTAAAGCCGGTATCGTCGATGCACTCTATACCAGTGAGCTTTTTGGTGCGGCGTTGATGTTCATAGGATTTATGCTGGCGACTGCGGGGAAAGAATAACTGCCCGAAGTTCAGATCTGGTCCTTTTTGCCTACCCGGCTTGGGGTGATAAAATAGAACCATGAATGCTATTCTTGAAGCTCCCCTAGTCGGTGAAACGCGCCGTAACCATGCGCTGGAACATGCCACCATCCACATTTTAACTGATCGATTTCCGGGACGGCCAATGGCGGGACATTCCAACCCCACGGGCTTTTTCCTGGTTGGCGATCTGCCCACTGAAGATGTGCGCCAGGCTGTTAGCGAAGCGCTGGTCCGCCTGCAGAACGGCGAACACCACCTCGCCATCCACGAAGGTTGTGGGACTAATTACGTTGTGACCGGTGGGCTGGCAGCCATTTTTGCTTTTGTAGGTATGAGTGGAACAAAGAACAACCGCGAACGTCTTGATCGCATCCCATTGGTGATGCTGCTGTCTATTCTGGCATTTATGATCGCTCGCCCGCTTGGACCGACCTTGCAAATGTATGTGACAACCCAGCCAGATCCGGGCAGCATGACGCTTATGGATGTATACCCGTTCACGAAAAATGTGCATCGTGTGGTCACAAAAAGCTAAAAAACATGCCTGATCATCATGTTCACTTCTTTTTTGGCAACGATGAATTTGCCATCCGCAAGCAGGCGGAAAAATTTGCTTCGAAGTTCACTGATCCAACCACAGCAGGGATGAACAGTTCACGCCTGGATGCGCGCACTGTCAGCGAAAATGAATTGTCAAACGCCACCGGTGCCATGCCCTTTTTAGCGGATCAGCGTCTGGTGATTCTGGAGAATGTTTCAAAACGATTTACCGGCGTGGATGGACACAAGAAGTTCATTACTTTTCTCGAGAACGTGCCAGCCTTCACCCGATTAGTGATTGTTGAACCAGAAGAGATCAAGGAAAGAGATATCCCCACCCACTGGTTGGTTAAGTGGGTACTGAAGAACGCTGGAAAGGCTGAATTCAAGGCATATATGCTGCCACGCCAGCGTGAAATGCCCAAGTGGATTGTAGATGAGACCAAACGCCAAGGAGGGGCAATAGAGTTTCCAGCTGCGAGCCGGTTGGCAGAAATGACTGGCGAGGAAACACGCCAGGCTGCCCAAGAAATCACCAAGTTGCTGACGTTCGTCAACTATGCTCACAGCATTGGCCTGGAGGATGTCGAAGCGGTCAGCCTTGTTACCGCCAGCGTGGACGTGTTCGAGTTGGTGGATGCCCTTGGAACCCAGAATGGTAAACTGGCGCAAAAATTATTTCACCGACTGCTAGAAGACAGGGATGCCTTCGAAGTTTTCGGTATGGTGGTTCGCCAATTTAGGCTGCTGACTCTGGCCCGGGATGTGATGGATGATAGCGGCACCCTGCAGGAAGTGACTGATGTATTGGGAGTGCATTCATTCGTGGCCGAGAAATCTTATAAACAGGCGCGTAACTTTACGATGAATACCTTGCAAGCCATTTATCATCGCCTGCTGGCGATGGACGAAGCCTCAAAAACTGGGGGCATGCCATTGGATGCATCGCTGGATATTTTGATTATGGAGTTGGCTGGCGGACGTTAGCACAATCCAAGTGTGTGTTTAGATGACTGGACTTTGGCCATTTCAGGTCGTGTAACAGGCCACATCCAGAAGGGAAAAG
>CAZHWV010000109.1:0-7553 GCA_964536185.1 uncultured Anaerolinea sp.
AAACATTTTTCGAAAAACTTAAGCAAAACCCCCAGCCCGTTGTAGTGGATTTATGGGCGCCCTGGTGCGGACCCTGCAAGATGGTTAAGCCCATCCTGGAAAAACTGGCCAAAGAGTATGATGGTCGGGTGGATTTGTGGCAAATTAATGCCGACGAAAGCCAGGAATTACTGCGTGATCTTAAGGTTTATGGAATCCCGACCCTGATTGTCTACCGCGATGGCAAAGAGACCATGCGCCAAGTCGGTGCGAAACCTGCCAGCACACTTAAAGCGATGTTCGATGCTATTGCTTCAGGTAACAACCCAAAACCGGTGGGATTGTCTAACATGGAACGCTTCATCCGCTTTGGGGCCGGCGTTGCCGTTGCAGCAATTGGCTTCGTGACCCATGGTAGCTGGCTGCCTTACATCTTCGGCGCAGCCTTGATCTTCAGCGCTATTTATGACCGCTGCCCAATCTGGAAAGCCTTGACCAGCCAATTCAAAAAAATTACTGGCCAGGCTTGAGTTCTATTCCGAAAAACCCGCTGGTGGGATTCCCAATGCCTGGATCAGCCTGGCCCAATAATTGACCTGCGCTGCAGTGGACGCCAGAATAACCATCTCGCGCTCATCAAAATTAGCTTGGATCTGTTCGATGAAATCCGGGTGAAACTTAAGCGGTGTTTGCGAAACCAGACGGGCATATTCGATCGCCAGCCGTTCTCGTTTTGAAATCGTAGTCACGTTTGCCAGATCCAGCTGCCCGCGTAAAACCAACACTTCATCTGCATTGATACTCAGCGCTTCATGTTCATAGGAATTCATTTCGATGCAAAATGGGCAGGCGGCGGCAAACGAAGCTGCCATGCGTACCAATTTCAATATGCGTTCATCCAGTTTGCCATCGTGATGCGCTACCAGTGACTCTAGTGCGCCTGAACCAAGGGCTACTTTTGGGTACCAGGCCAGGATTCGCGCTGGAAGCATTTTGCGGCCGGTGACTCGCTCTGAGACCCAGATGCCCAGGCGCAGGAGAAGATTAAATTTCTTTGGCGGATCGATAAAAGCATTCATGGTCAGTACTCCAATGATAGTGATTGTATCCCTGACTCAAGGATACAACGAAAGCATAATTTGTGTCAGCAGATGATCGGCACTTTGGAAGCGCGTTCAGAAAAAATAATGGAGAAAACCTTGAAAATTGCAATTGTCACAGACGACCACCAAACCATTTCAGCGCATTTTGGTCGAGCGCAGTTCTATGAAATCTTCACCATAGATGCAGGCAAAGTAACCAAGCGTGAAACCGTTTCCAGATCATTTCCGCAAATAGTTCCTGTTGATGCAGCACCCGAACAGCAAGGAGAACACCATCACCATCACGACCACAATGCCATGATTACTCCAATTGCCGAATGCCAGGCGCTACTTTCGAGAGGCATGGGGATGGGTGCGCATCTCAGCCTGCAGGAACATAACATACAGCCAATCATCACCGATATCAGTGATATTGAATTGGCGTTGGATGCCTATCTGGCTGGTACGCTTGTTGACCACCCAGAAAAATTGCACTGATCTAACGGTTGAATAAGTGAAGGAGACCAGATATGCCTTTTTACGAATATCGTTGCAATGAATGTGGCGAGGCGTTTGAAAAGATGATGCGCTTCTCCGAATCAGATCGCATCCCGGCCTGCCCAAAATGTGAGAGTCAGAATACGCAGAAGAAACTTTCCAAAGTTGCCTCTTTCGGGACCGGATCTTCGGATTCCGCCAGTGCTTCCAGCAGTTGTGGACCATCCCGCGGTGGCTTTTCCTGAGCAGGGTAACCTATAACGGCCGTGTGCCGTTGACAAACAACCGCTTGAATAAGAAACCTGAACGGAATAACACACTATTAAATTTAGAATACACCAAGGAGCAGCATGGGTTCAGCGACAGTAAAATGGATTGAAGGCAAGCAATTTATCGGGATCGACTCAACGAATCACTCGGTGGTTCTTTCCACACCAGATGAAGGTATTGGGATCAAGCCGTCCGAGTTATTGTTGATTGCGCTGGCATCCTGCTCATCGGTGGATGTCGTAGAAATCCTGGCCAAGAAACGGTTGACACTCACCCACCTGGAAATCAGTTCCAGCGCTGAGCAAGACCAGGATCCCCCTTGGACATTTCGGAAAATCCACATGCATTACAAAATCGCCGGGAAAAACCTGACAGAAAAAGCAGTTGCGCAAGCCATCCAGCTCTCAGAAGAAAAATATTGCTCGGTTGCTGCCACAATTCGGGCCACCGCGCATATAACAACAGACTTTGAAATTCTCCCGGATGCTGATTCTGCGGTTCGATAGCCTGAATCTGCCGGCGCTGTTCTTGTAGACTAAAAAATTAACCGACGGCTTTCAAGATAAAAGCAAAGGTGCTGCCCTGACCATCACCATCTGACTCGACCCAAATATGTCCGCCATGCGCTTCAACCAGGTGCTTGGCGATGGTCAGGCGATGGTCAATCCAATTCCTGACCCACCGCCCGCCTGACGCGATCTGGATTTATCCACCCGGTAAAAGCGATCAAAAATATGCGCCAGGTGTTCTGGCGGGATCCCAATGCCGGTATCTGTTACTGAGACAAGAACATTTTCTGCCTGTTTGGATGCGGTGATGGTCACCGATCCACCGGCGGGAGTGTAATCAATTGCATTTCCCAACAAGTTGGTCAACACCTGTGTGATGCGATCTGGATCTGCCACAATATGGGGAAGGTCTGCGGGGATTTTTGAGCGGAGCTCGACCTGCCGATCCCGTGTATTGATTGACAGTCGTTTGATTGCTGTTTCTACAAATGGTGAAAAGTCCAGGGGTTGGAGTTCTAAAGCAAACGCCTTTGACTAGACACGGCTCAACTCTTGCAAATCATCCACGAGACGGCTCAAGCGGTCAGCTTCGGCAAAGATTTGTTGGTACGTCTCAGCTTCGGGAGGGAATACACCATCCATCAGACCCTCCATGTAACCCTTGATGGCATAACATCGAGAATGATCAGGTCCGGCTTGAAGGTACGCGCAGCTTTTATACTGGAATTACCGTCTGAAGCGGTGAAGACTTCATATCCTTCAGGCTTCAAGTAAGCGTTGATCAGATTGACAATGGATAGTTCATCATCGATTACCAGTATTTTGGTCATAAGTTTATTTCGCTTTCATAGTCCCTGGTGGTTCCACAGTTTTTCTGCCTGACAATATTCAAAGTATAGCCTCTAACCATAAAGCACCGATGAAGCCATTTTGAAGGTTGTGTAAAGATAATACCCGTTAAATACAGAAGACCCCCGGGCTATTACACTCCGAAGGTCTTCTAAGTCAATTCTTAGCCAGCAATGGCGTGACGTATTTTTCGAGGGTTTCGCGATTAATCTCTCCGGTCCACATAAGGCGCACAGTGCCGGTACGGTCGATCACATAAGAATTAGGCAAACTGCCATTTTTGAAAGCATCCAGCGCCTTGCCATCCTGGTCGATCCAAACAGAAAATGGCATCTGGTATTGTTCGGCGAATTTCTGCACCTGGTCCTTGGGTTCGCCGGCTTCAATCGCCACAATCATCAGCCCATCTTTTGCATGCTCATTGTAAAAGGCCACTAATGTGGGCATTTCGGCCTTGCAGGGCGGACACCAGGTAGCCCAGTTGTTGACAAGCACAACCTTATCCTGAAAATCGGTCAGGGATTCAGTCTTTCCCTTGATATTTTCAAGCGCAAGTGCAGGAGCCGGGTAATTCACTTCAACAGGGATGGTAGAAATTTGCTGCGCTGAAGCCGGATTTCCCGCTTTAGGCAGGTTTAAAAACACCACTACTGCCAGTGCCATCAACCCCAGGCCAACCACAACTGCCAGGGCAGTGCTCCGCTTTTGTTGAGCGCGTTTCTGACGAAGTTCGGCGCGGTGGCCCATTGATTACTCCCGGGTTAGTGTCGTTCTACGCAATAATTCTCGTAAGCCACAGTGTCCAGCAAGCCAATGGCTACGCCGCCTTCGAGTTGGATAAACCAGGAGCCATAAGGGTCGCTGTTGATATTTTCCGGATTGCTGGTCAATTTTTCGTTGATCGCGACAACCTTACCACCGGAAGGGGTTAACACATCAGAAGCCGCCTTGACCGATTCCACCGAAGCGATGGCGCTGCCAGCCTCAACGATTTCGCCGATCCTGGCGCGAATATCCAAGAAAACGATATCTGAAAGCTGGCTCTGGGCATAATCACTAATGCCTACTTTGCCAGTAGCTTCATCGAACCACTCATCGGTTTTCGCATACTTAAGATTAGAAGTATCGAGCATGATTTTGTCCTTACGTACATTCCAGAAAATCAGTTCGCCAGCGCGTGCATGATTTCAGAAAGCAATTGATTTTCCGGAACAGCGCCAATGACAGTGCTGGCTCCGGCATTGATGGTTGTTTGTGGCACGCCGCTCACGCCAAACTGGTTGGCCAGTTCAGGGAATTCGGTTGCTTCGACGCCCTCAGCGCGGATCATGCCCGGGTTTTCCATCGCCATTCTGTGGGCCAGGATGACTGCCTGCGGGCAGTACGGGCAGGTGGGGGTCACAAACACCTGAAAATGAACTGGCTTGTCCAGCTTCTGTAAAAACTCGCGTGTCTGTGGGCTCAAGCCAGAATCGCGTCCTGAAACGAGCAGGATATCATTGATCAGGGTGCTAAATTCATGTCCGGACGGAATGCCGGAATACTGGATACCGTAATCCATGATTTGGTTGTCATTTTTTGCGGCGATAACAATGCCCGGCGCGCGATCCACGTTGAACTTCCGGGCAACATCTGCATCAGCTTGAAGATCATAGACACTTATCCCCAACCGGGTGTCGAGTGCCACAACTTCATCAAGAAGTACGCGGGTTTCATTACAGAGATCGCACTGATCCTTGGATGCGAAAAACAGGATCTGGACCGGTTCCTTAAGTTGTCCGAAGATTTGCTTGATCTGGCCGGTGATTTCATCATTAAGCAGTTTTTCCATGATTTACTCCTAAAATTTATTTTGGTGAATGAACGACAACTTTGTTCTATTCCGAAATTGGTTCAACTACCTTGGTGCTCACATCAAAAGTGGGCGAGTTTTCCAGATGCTTCTTGACCGCGCATAACTCGGCCGAACGAATGAGAGAATCGCGATATTGCTCGGGGAAGGATGTCGGGACCTGAATTTCCAGATCGATTTTTTCGACCATGCCGCCGAAACCGCTATGGATGCGCTGCACAATTCGGATGCCGTCAGTGGGTAGTCCACGCTGCTGGCAAAAACCCAGCACATAGATTCCGGCGCAGGTGCCAATAGACGAGAGAAAAACCGCAAAGGGGGTCGGGGCGCTGGCAACAGGGGGTTGGTCGGTGGCGACTGTGAAATTACCAAAATGGGCATCTACACGCGAGCCACCAGGGAAGTCAATGATCATTTCCATTTTTTATACTCCTAAAATATTTGATCTTACATACCATTGGATGTGCTTGTCCAAAAAAAGTTACAAAACTCGTTGCAATGCAGTGAGTGTATGATTACCTCGCCAGTTAGCGACATGGTAAATACTCTATTTAGGCACCCTATTCGATCGCAAGATGCAGCATAGATGCATCCCCGCAATTGCCACAGATCATCCGCGGCCTGGGTGAATTGTGATAAATATGTTTGAATTGTCTGAATAACTTCCTTTGAGGTTACTAATTGAGAGTCCACCCTTTTTTGCCGATCAAAAAAATGACACCTTTGCTACTTGATTCCCGTGTCACCCCAACCCGATTGGACTTTCACGCCTGGGATTTGTGTATACTAAAATAGTAAGCAGTTGACAAACACAATCGATCATACATCAGGATCTTGAACCCGACCTTGATATATTCCTGCACAGGCTAAATCATGATGGACTGCCAATGTATGAGGTCCGCTCCGCTCTGCAGCTCCAACTCGGCTGGATGCATTTCTGCACCGGTGTAAAATGCAGTGCGCCACCAGAATTATTTTTCGGCTTCTATAGTCTTAAAATCCAATCTAATCCTTAATCAGTACTGCCGAACATTCCCATTTGTTGGCGCAAAAACGGATTATTTGGCTCGATTTCCAGCGAACGCTGGGCATAGTGCATAACTTGTTTCATGTCTTCACTTTGGAAGTAAGCCCGCGCAAGCATTTCATAGGAGCCAGCGTGACCTGGAAACAATTCCAAAGCAAAATTGAGGATATCAATCGCCTGCGCATTGTGATTGCCATCTAATAGCGCGGAACTTGTTTCAAGAAGAGCGTCTACACCAAAATCATATTCGCGTGGGTAGCTCTCTTTCAAGTCTGCGTACCGCGCCTTCATCGCTTCCAATCCGCCTTCGAGGTACACCTTTCCTAGTTGAATCATCACGGATGGAATGATCGAACCAGGCTCAATGCCAAGTAAAATATCCAAGATTCCAAAGGCGATTTTCTCGACAGGAGCAGGCGTGGCATTGCATAGGATAGTCACGCCAACAGAGCGTTCAGGAATCAAAATGAAGTAGGTGGAAAATCCAACATCTTGACCTGAGTGATAGTACGTCTGTAATCCACGATACACATCAATGAACCAGCCAAGCCCAACACATTTCTCCGATCTGCCAGGTTCTCCCACTGTCATGCGGGGGTTCCACATTTCGCTATAAGTTGATGATCGCAGGATAGCAGCATGTGAAAGTAGCCCCAGATTCAAATTGGTCATTGCCCAGAGATTCATCTCCGCAGCACTTGAATGCAGTGTGGAACTTGGGGCATGGGACCGGTTGTACGGATAAATCTCAGACATATGGGTCGTCAGGTCGCTGACGTGCGGTGTGAGTGTAAGGTTGTGCGGAACATTTTCCCTGAAATGCGTGCTGGAAGTCATTCCAAGCGGTTGGAGAATGTTTACCTTTACATACTCTTCAAAAGGCATTTGCGATACTTTGGCAATCAGATCCCCCAACACTTCAAAGGCAATATTGGAATAGAAAAACCTTTCCCCCGGCGCAGATAATAATTCGATTTCCAAACTGCGCACATAGCGTTCCAACGCTTCATCGTCGTATTCGGGCACATCCCAGTGATAGTCGATGGCGTCTGGGAAACCGGAATTATGCGAGAGTAAATGTTGAATAGTAACTTTTCCGCCGAAGGGGTTTTTGATTTTAATGTAGGGTAAGTATTTTTCAAGCGGATCCGTCAAAGACAGCCTGCTTTGTCCAACCAGCTGCATCACGGCAGTCGCCACAAATACCTTGGAGATCGAGGCCAGATGGAATAATGAGTTTGCTGTGACAGGTTCTTTGGTATCCAAATTCCTTACGCCAAAGCCAGCCTCGATATATGGCAAGCCATCGCGCACTACCCCGACAGCCAATCCCGGCAGGCGATGGGATCGGATGACTTCGTTTACAAAATCGCTAATTTTTTCCTTCATTGCAGCTTCCCTTTAAACGTAGGACCTTTTCCGCCCAATCGCATCCCTTCGCGCAAATGAACATAACAGACACCGGCGGGGTCATCGAATTCTGCACC
>CAZHWV010000109.1:7563-15099 GCA_964536185.1 uncultured Anaerolinea sp.
TTCAATGATCTTCCCGGCAATTTCTGAGAATGCAGCGCGAAAATGGACAAAACTTTTCAATACCAATATTTTCATTGCTCGCGGGTCAAGTCCAAATGCCGTGAACACCGCCTGGTCAGCCGCCTGAATTCGTGCGCTGGCGACTGAGATGAAAATACCGTCGATTTTTAGCAGGGCCATTTTCCCCAAATTGATGGTCATGCCCTTTGCCATGGGGCCCGTTCCTTCGATTTCGCCGTCGAGCAACTTCACCACCTGAAAGACGGCGCGGCATGGGGCGTGACCAGGCATCATCTTCCCGCCCAGGTCAATCTTGATGTACGCACCTTCGCCTGCGGCGTGGGCGATGCGCGCTGCTGCGGGGTCGAATATCAAGCCAATAGCGATATCCTGAACGCCGCGCTGAATCAACGCTTCGAGAATCCAAACCGAATCAGAACCGGAGCCGCCGCCAGGGTTATCCTGTACATCCGCCAGGATGATCGGCTTATCCGTTTTCTTCGAGAGGCTGATGGCCCATTCGATGGCATCATCCATTTTCATCAATCGGGAAACGAACTCTGCCTCATGGTCGAGCAAACTTTGCGCCAATTTCTCCACCGCCGCTTTCGCCAGATTTTGTGTTTCGGCATAGGAAAAGACTGAAGGTCCAGCGCATTCAATGTCGCCGGGTGGGAAGCCAAGCATAACAGTCGCAGAGATGACGTCGAGTTGTTCGAGCGAGGCGTAAATCGAACGCAGAGGCTCCTGGTTGGTAACTTGGCTGGAAGTGGGCATGAGAAAAGGCAGCTGCTCAAAGGATTTGTAAACAGGTTTCCCAGCGAGCAGATGAGCAAGCATCACGGCACAGCGTTCGCCTGTTTCGAAAATATCCACATGGGGATAGGTGCGATATCCGATCATGGCGGAGGCAAGTTCAAAAGACTCCGGAGCGATGTTGCCATGCAAATCCAGCGCGGCGACGATGGGTACTTCACCGACGATTTTGCGAAGGCGGCGCAGGATTTCTGTTTCGCCATCCTGGTAGTCGCCATAAATCATCGCACCATGCAGGTCGAGAAAGACACCATCAAAAGGAGCCAGGGTCCTGAATTCATCTTCAAACATCGTCATCAATTGCTCAAAGGTCTCCGCCGACATTTTGTCCGAAGGCTCGGCCTCGGCCCAAAGCAAGGGAACACATTCCATACCCAGTGAACCCGCCGTGCGCAAAAAGCCGCTGGTGGCATTGTTCATCTCGCGGCTCTGAAAATACAGGATGTCGCTTCCTTTCAAAATGCCCGGCGTGTTGATACCCCCGTTGGCAAAATCCTCAAACGTGGTTTGAATGGGAGAAAAGGTATTTGTTTCGTGCTGAAAGCCGGCCACTGCAATTCTTGCCATGTTTCTATCCTATCAATAGAGTTCAACCCTGTTGTTTTTAGCGATCCTCAGAGGCCATTGACTCCATCATTATTTTCGATGAAAGACATCCACGTCTTTGACTTCCAAACTTGCAACTCCACCTGTTTGATTGGGGATGAAGGTCAAAAACTCCGGCGGGTTGATTTTGTTACGATACTGGATGATGTAAGTAAGGCCTTGCCAGAGTTCAAGATCCGCGGTGAAGAGATCTGTCTCTCCGTACCGATGAACCAGTTTACCGTCTTCGATATTGATGAAAATTTCACCATACAGGTCGCTGGTATATTTGCCTATCAATTGTTCGTGCGGCAAGATGGATTGCGTCTCGGCGGGGCGAGAAGCCAGCATTTCCTGAATTTCCATCTCTGCTCCTGCTCGCCATTGACCGAGCAGTGCCTTCATCTCGCCGCTGTAATCGCGTTCAACTCCCAGTAATGCGTCGAACAAATAATACCCAAGCATGGGATGGAGCATGGTTTGGTAGACGTTGAGCAGAATTACACCGCCGATTTTCAACTGTGGCAAGAATGCTATAGCCGCTACGAACCCGTGCAGCTGCCCAGGATGGAAGACCATCTTATACCCGCGATAATCCGTGACATACCAACCCAAGCCATACGACATGATATTGGATTGCAAGCCAACAGCTAAAAGCGCATCCATCTCGGATTCACCTGGCTTGATGACCATCTGCGGGCTGGTCAATTCAGCCAGTGTTTGCGCACTGAAGATTTGCCTGTCTTCGTGGGAACCATCATGTAAAAAGAGATTCAGCCAACGGGTCATGTCTTGCACATTTGAGATAATTGAGCCGGCAGAATTTTCGCCGTAGTCTGTCCACAGAATAGGTCGAACAGGGTCGAGCACGCGCAGTTCCGCGGGGACAAACCCGCCGTCAAGGTTGGTGTGGGGACTGGAAACATTGGTTGCGCCAGAAGCCAGCATTTCGCGATATGTCGCTGCGCTGGATTTCATGCCCAGGGGTTCGAAGATATATTTCTGCAGCAAGTCCTTCCACTTCTGATTGGTGACGACTTCGGCGACTTTTCCAGAAACAAGGTAGTGCGGATTGTTGTAGCCGAAACGGGAACGGAACTCACCAAGCGGGCGCAGGAATTCCATGCGGCGGATATAGTCGTCTGCATCGAAGATACGGTCGCGGTTCATGATGCGAATACTGCGCATGGTTCCTGTGCGGTGACAAAGCATGTCACGCACCGTGACCTGTTCTGTAACCCAGGGATCATACATTTTGAAATCTGGCAGAAATTTGACGATCTTGTCGTCCCAATTTAATTTGCCTTCATCGATCAGCGCACCCAAAACCCCGGCTGTGAATGCCTTAGAGCATGAGCCTATGGCGAAGCGCGTAGTCTCATCCACTGCGCCATTCTTCCCAAGTTCACGTACGCCGTAACCGCGGCATGAGACGATTTCGCCATTATCCACGATTGCTACCGCGCCGCCGGGAATCTTCCAATCTGCCAGCGCATTCTCGATGTAGGATTCCATTATTGCAGGTGAAACTTTCTTGTCCATCATATGCTCCATCAGGTGCAATGACTCAGAGATGCAGCAAATTATTGCGGCTCTGTTTTGACTTCGCCCTTGGTGACCGGCAACAGCAGCAATCCGCCGATGATAGAGCCGAAAAATACTATCAACCAAATATTGCTATAGTTGTTACCAAATCGTTCCACCACAAAGCCGCCAGCCAGCGGACCAATAATGTAACCGAGCATCCTGAAAATCGCCATCAACCCTTCCAGCGAGCCAAGCACTCGGTCGCTTGGAGCGGCATCCATCACCATCGGAACTTGGGGAACCCAAACAAGCGCCCACAAGAAGCCGCCGATTGCCAGCGCAGGCCAGACGACTTCCTGGCTAGGGAACATGTAAATAACCAGCCCCATAATCGCGAAGGCGGCAAAGCCGATCAGGGAGGACTGTTTGCGTGTGATCCGCTTCAAGATGAAGCCAGTAGGCAATGCTCCCAAAATAAATGCCGCGCCACCCGCTGCGTACAACATGCCCGAGTCGCCCACGCTCATCTTCAGCACTGAGACGCCGTAAGAACTGGCAAATGACCCCAATTGTCCAAACGCAAAATAACTAAAGAAGACGCTCAAATACAGGAGAAGCAGACTCTTTTGGCTTTCCTTCGGAAGTGACATCAATTCCTTGAGCGTATCTTTTGGGGAAAGTGTCTGCGGTTCGCCTCCTTCAATTTCAGCCAGTGGTGGTTCGGTGATTCGCACTGCGACCATTGACACCACCACTGCCGAAAGTCCCGCGCCTACCCAGAAAGGTAGGCCAGGATTCACATCGAAGAGGATCGCGCCGACCATGGCGCCAATTACCCCAAATGCCGCACCGATGAAGTTGGCAATCGCATTCGCCATCGACCTGTGCTTAGAAGGCGTAATATCGTACATGATCACGTCGGCAGGTGTGCGGATGACCGCATACGCCAGAAGCATGATGACCAGCATCAGCACGAAGGGCACAAAGTACGGAGTCAGTTTCGCCGTTTGCCCGTTCAACTCCGGCGGGATTGCCATGACAAAGACGGGGATTAGGATAAAGGCAATGATCATGACTGGCATGGTGAAGATGATCCATGGTTTTCTGCGTCCGAAGCGAGATCGGGTGGTATCGCTAACCAAGCCAATCACAGGGCTGATGAAAAGCCCGGCAATGTTGTCGAGGGTTAAAATCAAACCTGTCACAAACGCGCCGAGTCCAAACCCCACAGTGACGGTAGTCTCCGGTCCGAGGTTGAAGGCTGGATTGCCCGCTTGTAGCCAAATGGGGACATAGGTATTGTAGAGCGTCCACATTAATTCTGTGGATGCGGTGATGAAACACACCAGCACAACCCGGCCCCAGCTAAAGGAACTTTTTTGATTATTCATTTTCAATCTCCTTCTCACAAGTGAATGGATGAACGATTTCAATCAATCTTGACTTTTTCCATTTTTTCCAGAAACGCTGGGTCAAAGTCCGCCCCGTGACCGGGTGTATCGGGCAAGCTGACCTTGCAACCGTTGAAGACCGCGCCGCCGATGACCGGGTCTTCGGCGTAATGATGAACTGTATCGAGGTCTGCAAACTTGATGTTGGTTCGAGCGGCGATTAAATGCGCGCCTGCGCTGATTCCCACCCGAGTTTCAAACATGCCACCGACCATGCAAGCGATTCCCGCTGCTTCACCGATCGCATTGATTTTGCACCCAACGTGGATTCCACCTGATTTCGCCAGTTTGATGTTGAAATAATCACAGGCACCCATTTCTGCCAGCCGCAGTGCGTCATGATGGTCGAAAATGGACTCATCCGCCATGATGGGAATCGGACTGAGATCATGAACCCGCTTCAGTGCCTTGTTATTCCAATGCGCTACCGGCTCTTCACAAAAATCAATTTTATATTTCGCCAATTCCTGAAGCGTGGCAATTGCCGTGACCGGGTCCCAACCTTGGTTGGCGTCGAGTTGAATGGATAGCTCCATCCCCACCGCTTCACGGATGAGCTGAATGCGGCGCACATCGTCGGTGCGGTTCGTGCCCAATTTGACTTTTAGCGAGCAGGCTCCCTGAGCCACGTACTCAAGCGCCTTGTGCGCCATCGCCTGTGGGTTGTCGATCCCGATCGTGAAGTCGGTAATGATCTCTCGCATTTCGCCGCCCAGCAAAGCATACAGTGGAAGTCCTGCCTGTTTTGCGAGGATATCGTACAGCGCCATGTCGAATGCGGATTTTGCAGTGCTGTTGTGGACAAAGTAAGAGTCGATATCTTTCAGTCGCGCTTCAATCGCCAAAGGATTTTTCCCAAGCAAGAGTTTTGATATTGTCTTCGAGGCCTCGAAACTGGTGGCCTGTGTTTCGCCAGTGATGAACCAATAAGGCGAGCCTTCCCCAAGCCCGGAGATACCCATATCCGTGAAAATGCGAACGGCAATGCCTTCGCCACGTCGTGCTTCGCCCAACGCAATTTTGAACGGCGTAATGAAATCAAGATTGATTTTATAAAGTTCGATATAGGTAATAATGGGCATCTTCATTTATTGATCTCCTAAATTTTGCTTTGTAGGGCAAGGCGGTCAGTCATTGCCCGTTTGATATGCCGGACAATCAAATCACGCGCCAGCGCAGAATCCTTCTTTTCCAGCGCTGCCAGTAATTCTGTATGATCGGTGATGTTTCTCTGCCCATCCGCAACGCGCACTTCCTTGGTACTTGAAGCCAACAAATATCGAAGGTTGTTGAAATTGAGGAGTGATGTCAGGACGTGAATCAAGGTCCAACGGCGGCTTGCCTGAATAGCGATCATGTGGAATTCTTTGTTCTTCAGCCGTGTTATCTCCACCGATTTTGGATTCTCGTTTGTCCCTGTATTCGGTAGTAAGACGCGCATCCGTTGAAGATCCTGATCGGAGATGGTCTGTGCCGCAGCTTCCCAAGCCAGCCCTTCGACAACCAGACGCATTTCATAAATATCCCTCAGGTCATCCGCAGAAATGTATGGGATCCGCACCCCTTTGCGGGGAACGCGCTCCGCCATGCCTTCAAGCACCAGCCGGTTCAACGCATCTCGCGCCGTAACCTGACTCACGCCACAACTCTCGGCAATCGCTTCCTGCCGTAACCAATCCCCAGGCTTAACCTCTCCGGCAGTAAGGGATTCGCATATTGCCTCATAGGTGAAATATTATCGATAATATTATCGATAATATTAAAAAGAAAAAAAACTAACTTGTCAAATCATCGTCGCATGGAAACAGAAACAAGTTTGATAAATAAAAGATTGGATGAAAGAAGGAATCAGACAGAAGATGCGATTATCGATAGTCCCGATCGAAGAGACTTGGGGAACGGTGAACGATGTAGTGAATGGGCAAGCTGGTTGGCATATCCGCTATATTTGTTTGTCGGTTTCCAAAAGAACTGCACGCATCTAACAAGTAAGGCTGGACGCCCAAAGAACCTGTCCGAAAGACGGGTATATTTAAGGTAAGATAGCAGAGACCACTTCAGAATGAAACCACACGCCATACAACAAAATAACCCCCGACTTTATCGTGAATGAATAATTATGGAACGGTCTTCAGGCGCAATTGCCTACTCACAAGATGCTAGTCAGAAAACTATCTGATTTTCTTTTACATCACTTGTGGCTTGGTTGCATACAGAGCCACTGGATTATTCGTAAAAGCTCTTAGCATGGTAGAGTGTGTGGCGGTCTTTGGTATGCAGACCAGGTTGAAACAGTAAACCCATTTCAAGTCTTTGGAGAAACCATGATAAACCCGATAATATTTTCAATCAATATTGGTAGTTTTGTTTTTGCGTTGCGTTGGTATGGCGTATTGGTGATGATGGGTGTGTCGGTTGCAGCCTGGTTCGCCAATCGCGAAGTAACATGGCGGGGCGAGAAAGGGGATGCCGTTTGGGATTTGCTAGTCTGGATCCTTGACACTGGTTTTCATATTATTCAGAAAATCCATGTTCGTGGTCTCCTTATTACTATGAAGAAACTTTAAATATCAACCCGATTTTCGCCCGGTTGAATTGAGGCGCAGGCAAAGCAATGCCCAACAATGAAGCGTTGGGCGGGTAATAATCTAAGCGGTTTAGCTGCGGATGCAGATTGTCGGACAAAAGTACATGTGTAATTTATATATTATTTAATCGATTGTGTATGTAAAAGTTTCATAAAAGTCAAAAGCGGGGCGCAAGGCTTGCGCCCCTACCTTTGTCGCTGGATCGCCGTTCTTGCGAGGGCTCTTAATTAGATGCCCTTGCGCTTGCGCAGGTTCCATCTTGTTCTACTTCGCGAACTGTCGGTTTCATCAAAGCCCATAATTCTCGTGAAATTTGGTCATGAGTTACTTGTCCTTCTACCATTCGTGAAAGACCAGTGGCTGTTGCGTAACCAAATGTTCTGAGCAATTAATCTGTGTAAAGTTCCAAATATTTGTATCTTTCCACAAAGTTGGGGTAGATCAAAAATCAAAGAACGAGTAAACTTTGCGCATATTAGAAGA
This sequence comes from uncultured Anaerolinea sp., assembly GCA_964536185.1. GTDB lineage: Bacteria > Chloroflexota > Anaerolineae > Anaerolineales > Villigracilaceae > UBA5195. Next base: position 15,014 of record CAZHWV010000109.1, read on the forward strand.
TATCGACTTAAATGCCATCCCAAGCGGAATTTTGCGGAAGCAGATGCAGGAATTGCTGAACCTGGTCGAGAAATTATCGGCGGATT
>CAZHWV010000110.1:0-14662 GCA_964536185.1 uncultured Anaerolinea sp.
AATCAGCCTCCACAAAAGTCTTTCACTTTCTAGTCAATGCCCATGCTGGGCGCACAAAAATGGGACAGGTCTGAGACCTGTCCCATTTTTTACAAACGATCCTCTTCGCCCAAGAGTACCCTGTCTGCACCCCGATCGACCTCCCACGGATAAATGATGCGCGCATCCGTCACATCCGCGAAGTAATCCGGCTTGGATGACCCAAAAAGCGTGCGATAGGGGTTGAAGTGCAGAACACAGGTCTCCGGAAAGCCTCCAGATGCAGATACTTTGTTCTTGACGGCGGTGATCGTCCGTCCGGAACCCCAGACATCATCGACAATGAGCGTAGAGCGCTCGCGCAGCTTATCTTCTGATGGGAATTGGATGAATTCTGGCCAGTTCAACAGCTTATTACGTTCCATCTCAGCCGGGAAATCCACTGCTGCCGTCAAAATGTGGGTAATGCCCATAGCCTCGGCCAGCATACCGCCTGGGATCAGCCCCCCGCGGGTAATGATGACCATGGCGTTAAATTCGCGCCGGAACTGTGGGACGAGTTTATCGATAAGCTGGTCAACATCTTCCCAGACCAGGAAAACACGGCGAGGAGAAAAGGAGGATGGCTGCATTTTATTGCCCCAAAACAGCCGCTAAAGGCGCAGGAATGTTGGCTGGGACACCTTGCTTAGCCTGTTCGGTGTTGCGGGCCCACAAATATAAACAGGTATGGTAAGCAGTTGAAGTGTATGAACCGATTATATTGGCAGCCATGAAAAAAATTGAAGCTGCCAGCACTCCCAGGGTAATGGCCACCACGATCAGGGCAGTTGAATCAGCCGCGAGCGAAATCAGCGGAAGGGCGATCCCAAACCCAAGCAGCAACCCAATAACCGCGCAGACAAAACCAATCAGCCCGGTGACCCAGCGTACACCGATCGTGCTGATGCCCACGAGCAGCAGATTATTTTTGACAATATAAGTAGCCCGCTTCAATCCATCTTTGAGATTTTCATCTTCGATGACCATGATCGGCAACACCAGGAAAGTCGCCTCTGTCCAGAGGGTGTCGATTAGATTAGCAATCGCTTCGCGAATGAAGTTTCGGCCCTTACCATTGCCTCTTACCGCGTTCTTGATCATATTGACCAGGGTAGAAGCCGCCGCCAATGACAGAATGTCGAGCCAATCACGCTTGACAATTTCCCAAGCCTTGTCCATACGCCCATCTCCATCTGTCAGGTAGTCGTAAATTAGCTTGACAGTCATGGCCGAGAAAATATAAGTAACAGCGTACTGCGCAAAGACAAGCAGGGCACCGAATAAACCGAGGATAATGCGTCCAGGTAAGGATTCAGTGCCAAGCAGAAAAGCCACCATGATTATTGGGACGAGACCGACCAGGGAGACAAGGAAACCAACCACCAGAGCATAGACCGATGGCTTAAGCAGATCTTTATCGGTAAAGGCCATTTTCCAGGCTTGCTGCAGGAAGTTCCAACCACGTGAGAAAGATTCCATTGTAAGGCTCCAGAATAAATGAATAACACTCCATTGGATTATAACAAACTTACCGGCTCAACTTCAACCCGCCAACCATCTGGTATACGGCCCTGCAGCAACGCAGCCGGATTAGAGCCGCGCACAATCAACTGCCAGCGAAATACTCCGCTCATTCTGGAAAAAAAACAAGGGACGGGACCAATGAGTTCCAGGTGTCGCGTTTCGGTTGTCAGGTTAGCTTTGAGAGTATCAGCTAATTTCCGAGCCTGCCTTTCAGCTTCAACGTTATCGTTGTGTCGGTATTCCAAGCGGAGAATCTGTAAAAAAGGTGGATAACCCAATTGGCGGCGGTTTTCGAGTTCCCAGCGAAAAAAAGCGTCAAAATCGTGCCGCGCGGCCATCTGGATGACAGGATTTTCCGGCATAAAGGTTTGCAAAATGACCCGCCCTCCACGTTCCGAACGGCCCGCCCGTCCTGCAACCTGGGTTAATAATTGGAAAGCACGCTCAGGTGCAAACGGGTCAGGCAGTGTCAGCCCCACATCTGCCAATACAATGCCCACAAGCGTGACCAGTGGCAGATCCAGGCCCTTGGCCAGCATCTGTGTCCCCACCAATACGTCCGACTGATGGTTGGTAAAATGAGTCAGAATCAGCTCATGCGCGTCTTTTTCACGAGTGGTCTCCCAATCCCAACGCAAGGTACGCGCGTTGGGCAGCAAGGCTGTTACCTCGCTTTCCACTTTCTCGCTTCCCAACCCATAAGCGCGAACTTGGGAACTTTTGCAATTTGGGCAAGCGGCAGGCATCTGGCGGGTACCACCACAGCGATGGCATACCAGACCGGATTGGCTATCAGGTAGACCGGTACGCTTATGAACTGGTGACACAGATGACGACGGAACATGGTAGGTTAAGGGGATATCGCAGCGGGAGCACTTGACCACATTTCCACAGTCGCGGCAAAAAACATAAGTAGCGGTACCGCGACGGTTAAGATACAAGATAGCCTGTTCGCCGCGCTCCAACGTTTCGGCCAGAGCTTCCGCCAGCGCGCGGCTAAAAATACCGCGGTTACCAGCCTTCAGTTCTTCGCGCATATCGACGATGAAAACAGGAGGCAGCACGCCTAATTGGCCACCACTACTTGCTGTTTGAAAACGCCGGGATAATTCCAGGCGACGCAGACCATTCCGTTTCACCTGCAGACCAGCAGGTAAGCTACGATAGCTTAATTCCAACCCCGGAGTAGCGCTTCCAAAGATGCATACAGACCCACCGATCTTCGCGTACATTTCGGCTGCCATCACCGCATTGTAAAACGGTGGATCAGACTGGTAATAGGAATTATCGTGGCATTCGTCCACTACAATCAGACCCAGGTCCGGCAACGGTGTGAACAGTGCCGAACGCGGCCCGATGATGACCTTTAACTGACCGGTTCTGGCTCTCCGCCAGGTATCGTAGCGTTCGCCCTCGGATAATTTGCTATGTACCAACCCTACCTGGCCGGGGAAATATGCCAGAAAACGGCGCACAATTTGAGGCGTAATAGCGATCTCGGGGACAAGGATGATGGCGCTTTTTCCACGACGGATAGATTCAGCCACCGCTTGCAGGTAAATTTCAGTTTTCCCGGAACCAGTGACACCATAGAGAAGAAAGGGAGCCCGGGATTCTTCAATGCCAGCGATGCGTGGCTGGAAAGCAGCCAGAATTTCGGCCAGCACAGCCTCTTGTTCAAAGGTCAGGTCCAGATCCTTTTTTTTCAATTCCTGAGCAGAGGTTCCCTTGGCACTGATCTTCCTTAACGGGTCGCGGAATATCTCACATTCCAGTAAAACGATTAGCTCCCGTTCTGCTAATTCCTGCAGGTCTGCCAACGTACAGCCTGATTCAGCGTACACCCAGGCAACCGCCACCGCCTCCAATTCCTGTACAAGAAAACGCAGCGCCTTTTGGCGGCGTTCCAACGTAGCGCTAGTCTTTCCCAACGCTGGCATAGCTGCCTCAGCCTGTTGCGGAGTTACTATCAGTTGCGCCGTCAGGATAAACTTGGGGCGCATATTCGGAGGCGGCAAGATGGACTGGCTTAATAGAAATTTGCTGCGGATAAGAACCTGAGCTGATTTTCGCCAGTCCACATGTTGAAAATGACGATCAATCTGCCGTCCACGCAGTGGCCCACGCTTTTCAAGCAGGTGGATCAAGCGCTTTTGGACATCCGGAAATGGATCCGTGAAGCGGTCACCTGTCTGCCAATGTTCAGACAGGCTGTAAAGCAGGTCCGCATGCTGCGAAAGTCCTGGCGGAAGCATCATTTCGACTATGGCCGCCAGGGGGTTGAGAGTATGCGCGGCCAACTGTCGCGCCAATTCGACCTGCACCGGGGCTAGCACCGGCAAGGGGTCGAGAAGTTCAACCACAGCTTTAGTTTGGGCAACACTGGTCTGGCTGATGAGTTGGAGGACCACACCTTGTGCCATCTGCGCCCCAAATGGAACACGGACCAGGTGCCCAACTGCAACCCGCCCCTCCAATTCAAGAGGCAAATGGTAATCATACTCCCCGCTGACCGCGGGTACATTGACAGCAACACGCACAAAATACATGCTGTGATTATAAACGCGAAGAACTTTATGCAGCGATTTTTTGAAGAAAATCGCAGAGTATAATTGACCAGTGTTCAATACGCCGCTCAACCTGATCAAGCTCTCTCGTTCTAACCGCCACCTGCTGCCACGGATAGGGATTTATTATCTTACCGAGCAGTGCAACCTGAACTGCGTCTATTGTGAGGATTTTGGCGCCCGCCGAAATCCTCACAACCAGCCACCTCTGGGCCTCGATCAAGTGATCAAAATCCTGGGCGTCATTCGTTCAGGGATGGATGCGCTCATGCTAACGGGCGGTGAACCGTTGACACATCCCGACATAAGCCAGATTACCCAACAAGCAAAAAAAGAACTAAAATTTCGGGAATTGACGCTAATTTCGAATGGATCCATGTTACATCAGCATGAAGCTGCATTGGCTTATGTTGACCGCCTGATCATCAGCCTGGACTCTACTGACCAACAGCTTTTATCGCAGATGCTTGGGATATCCCCAAGCCTGGCCCAATCCATCCTGAACAATGTTATCAAGTTTGCAGCACTGCAGGCCCGCTTCGGCTATCGCATGATCGTGAATGCTGTCCTGACCCCGGAAACCCTACCTGGAGCAGAGGCGCTGATTGAATTCTGCAGAGCGAACCGATTACTGGTTTCATTTTCGCCTCAAGCAGTCAACAATTGGCCGCGCTATGAACTGACGGTCTCACCAGCATACCGGACCTTCATCGAAAAGCTGCTGCGCCTCAAACAAGCCGGGGCACCCATTCTGGGCAGCGACAAATACCTGCGCACCCTGGCTACCTTTCAACCCTATGACTGCTTTCCTACCCTGACCCCGCGCATTTACCCAAACGGCGACCTTTGTTACCCCTGCCGCCCTCTCGAAAAAGCCGAAAACGGCCAGGGTGGGCGCCCAATTAATTTATTAAATACAAGCAGCTGGGCTGAAGGCTGGCAGCTCGCCTTCAAAACATACGGCCAACCACCACGTACCTGCCACAGTTGTTTCCAACAATGCCATGCTGAGCCTTCATTGATGCAATCTCTCCCTTTCTCACTACTACACGAATGGTTATGTAACCCATCAAGCCGCCGTGGGGATTTGACGACTTACTCACCGGGATGAAAACCAACCTTCTCTGACCACACTACAAATACGGAAAACTTATTCATCCCATGACTGAAGACACCATCATCATCGGTTCCGGCATTGCCGGTCTCAGCGCCGCACTCCACCTTGCCGAACGCGGAATAAAACCTATCGTACTCGAGGCGGACACGCGGTATGTGGGCGGACGGCTGGCTGGCGGCGAGGAAGTGGATGTAAATGGCTGGAAATTCCGACTTGAACACGGGGTCCACGGGATATGGTCGCCATATCGCAATTTGCAAGCCATGCTCGCGCGCCACAATTTACGTCCAGTCTTTGTCCCGGCGCAGGAAGAGTTATGGATCCACCGTGACACCCTTGGGGTGCGCTCAGCCGCGGTTGGAACCGCCATCCGGCATAGTCTCTTCCCGGCGCCCCTTCATTACCTGCAGCTCTTTCTGCGCCCCAGTTTTTTATTTGCTATCGATGCGCGCGATTGGCTAAAGCTGTTCCACACCTGGTCAATCCTGATCATGTCGCTGGGGGTCGATCCCTTTGGTGAAGATCAGCCTTTAGATGGTCATACCCTGGGAGAATATATCGGGAAATGGTCACCATCACTGCGCGCATTTTTTACTGGCCTGGCCCGCAACGGCCTATCCACTCATGCCGATGAAATTCCATTGGCAGGCTTTTTAGCCTTTTTGCGCTTTTATACCAGCCTTCGGCGAGACTCATGGTCCTTCTCCTACCTTCCAGATGACGGCGGCACTTCGGTCACGGAGCCGCTGGCTGAACGAGTCAAATCCCTTGGCGGGCAGATCCTGATCGGGAAACGGGTAGAAAAGCTAAAAATCGAGGCGTCCTCCGAGGTAACCCCGGTTCCAGCACGAGCCTGGACTGTCACCTGCGGTAAGGAAACGTTTACAGCAGGCAGTTTAATCCTGGCTGTGGATTCTGCCGCGGCTGCCACCCTTATTCAAAATAGTTTTGGCCCAAACGATCTTTATTTCCCACGCAGCCTGGCCAATGCAGTCGTGCGTTTGTGGTTTGATCGTTCTCCCAAAACCGGGCCCGAAGGCGGCATGTTTACCGGCGATTTTGTTATGCACAATTTTTTCTGGCTAGAACGCCTCTATGCGCCTTATCGGAAATGGCATAAGGCGACAGGCGGCTCGGCTATCGAAGTTCATATATATGGCCCAGATGAGATCTTAGCTGAGCCGGATGCGCTCCTATTGGCACAGGTAATATCAGATATTTATCGCAGCTATCCGGAATTACGCGGGCATCTCATTTTTCAGCATCTGCAGCGCAATGCAGCTGTGCATACCCTGCCAAGCCTGGGTCCAAAAGAACAACATCCCGGCATCAGCACTCAATGGCCAAATCTTTTTTTCGCAGGGGATTGGGTACGCGACCCATTGCCATCCTTTTTCCTCGAACGCGCTTGTGGAACGGGCATCAAAGCAGCCAATCTAGTGTTACAATCCCGCGGACTGGAGACCTGGCCACTGGTGGAATACTTGCCGCCGGAACCTTTTGCAGGCTGGATCGAACAGCGGATGCGGCATGGGCGTGAACGCAGGAAAAAAAAGAAAAGGTTAAACGGTTGATGAATTCGCAGTAAGGAGGAAATGATGTACGATTTTGAAGCAAGAAAACCAGAAATGATCGCTTTATTAAAACAGCTGGTGGAGATTGAGTCTCCATCGAACAATAAAGCTGCAGTCGACCGGGTCGGGGTGTTCCTTTCGGATGAATGCCGGCGAGCAGGCGCACAAGTCGAGGTGGTTCCAAATGAAATCACAGGCAACCACCTGATTGCACGATGGGGTTCTGGCTCTGGGGGCATTCTACTAATGCACCATATGGATACGGTCTTTCCGCTGGGAACCCTGGAACGCATGCCGTTTTACGAAAAAGATGAGCGTCTATTTGGCCCAGGCGTGCTAGATATGAAGGGGGGTATCGTGGTTTCGCTGTCTGCCATCATTGCATTGAAAGCTAGCCGCGAACTAAACCGTCCAGTGACAATGCTAGTCACTTCCGACGAAGAGATCGGCAGTGGCAGTTCTCAAGAACTAATCGAACACCTGGCCAGGCAGGCTACATTGGTTTTGGTGATGGAATCTGGCTTGCTGGACGGCTCGTTGAAGGCCTGGCGCAAGGGTGTGGGTGACTTTGTGATTAAGGTAAAAGGGCACGCCGCGCACGCAGGTGGCGCCCACGAGGAAGGCCGCAATGCGATCGAAGAATTGGCGCACCAGGTGCTGGCAATCCAAAAAATGACCAATTATGAAAAAGGGACTACCCTCAATGTAGGAGTCATCCAAGGTGGCACGGTAAGTAACGTCGTCCCTGAAGAAGCCTCAGCTATTGTGGATTTCCGCGTGCTGATCCCCGAGGAAGCCGAACGAGTAACAAAGGCCTTGCACGCCCTCAGTCCAGTTACTCCGGATACTAGCCTGGAAGTAAGCGGTGGGCTAAACCGCCCGCCTATGCCAAATAATGCTTTGATGAAGACAACCTTTGAGAAGGCTATTAAAATCGCTTCCGGAATCGGGCAGCAAATCAAAGCCGGCGGCTCCGGCGGAGGCTCGGACGGCAATTTTGTTGCCCCACTCGGCATCCCATTGCTGGATGGAATGGGAACATATGGCGAGGGTCTGCACTCGGAACGCGAGTATATCTTTACACGCAGCCTTACCGAACGCGCTGCCTTGACAGCAGCCTTGATTAAAGCCTGGTAACCAGCCATATCCATTATAGAAACGCGCGTTGACAGGAGATAATTTTTGTTGTTTACTGTATATAGAAATCACGGTAAAAGGCCATTTCGATTTTCCACTTATGCCTCGGGAGGGCATCATGTTTCCAAAAACGAGCTATCCAAAAATTAAATCGAGTTTGATGGTTTTGCTTCTGATCGCCTGTTTACTTTTCCAAACAGCAAATACTATTGCCCCCGTCCATGCCAGCCAGGATCAGCCAGCTTTCATGTCGGATAATCCTGCCCCACCTGCATCGCCTGTTAAGCTGATTTTCATCCACCACTCCACTGGCGAGAACTGGCTCGCCGATGATAACGGAGGACTGGGGCTTGCGCTCAGCAATAACAATTACTTTGTTAGCGACACGAATTATGGATGGGGTCCTAACGCCATTGGGGATAGGACTGATATTCCAAACTGGTTAGAATGGTTTCGCAGTGAGGATACCCCCGCTTATATGACTGCGCTCTTTGCAGAAAGCAGTCAGAATTCAGGCTACACCCGTTCCATGTCCAACCCGGGCGGCGAGAACGAGATTATCATTTTCAAATCTTGTTTCCCCAACTCAGCCTTGGAAGGCAATCCTGAAGATCCCGCCTCGCCCGATGGCTGGTTGACCATTGGGCACGCAAAATATGTATACAACCAATTACTGCTCTACTTCCAACTGCACCCAGATAAACTCTTCGTCGTCATCACCGCGCCACCACTCTCCGATCCAACTTATGCCGCCAATGCGCGCGCCTTCAACCAGTGGTTGGTCAATGATTGGTTGAGTCAAAATGGCTATGGATTAAATAACGTGGCTGTCTTCGATTTTTACAACGTATTGACCAGCAACGGCAGCAATCCCAACACGAATGACCTGGGTTTGGAAACTGGCAATCATCATCGCTGGTGGAACGGAGTTATCCAACATAAAACCGATGCCGGCTCAAATGTTACCGCCTATCCTTCAGGTGATGATCACCCCAGTAAGGCTGGCAACTTGAAAGCCACTTCTGAGTTTATCCCCTTACTCAACGTCTTTGTCAACCGCTGGAAAACCAATACCATATTGCCTCCAGTTGTCACCGCCAGTGATGGGACGGATACAACCGGAATAAATATTAGCTGGACGGCTTCGAGCGGAGCCACATCTTATCTCGCCTATCGTTCAGACAGCCTGACCGGAACGAAGATACCACCGGGAGGTCTTGCCACAACCAGTCTGGGTGGCGCTGACATCTGGGGGCTGCCTGGTATTACCTACTATTACTGGGTGAGAGCTTGCGCCGGCAGTACCTGCAGTGATTTCAGCGCCCCTGAAACCGGGTGGCGTGCCGGGGCTTCTGAATTGCTCCCACCAATCGTGACTGCCAGTGACGGAACCGACGCATCCAAGGTAAACGTCAGCTGGACTGCAGCAAGCGAAGCGACTTATTATCTGGCATACCGTTCTGAGAGTCCGACCGGGGTAAAAATACCTACTGATGGGGTCTACATTACCGGACTCGGTGGCGCTGACATCTGGGGGCTGCCTGGCATAATATATTACTACTGGGTCAGAGCCTGTAACCCCTCTGGGTGTAGCACTTTTAGCGTCTATGATAGCGGCTGGCGTTAGATAGAATCAATCAGCAAAAGCGACGCGACTTGCATATACACAAGATGTGTATATGCAAGTCGCGTCCTCCAATTGTCCAAACAATCAAATGGCTGCGAATAATCAACCATTCTGAGCTACCGGTTGACGATCAGGTTCGGATCCAATTTTAAGCGTTTTCAAAACTAGCATGCTGTAAAGATAGGCCCAGTTGAATTCAAAAATTCTCCGACAATTACGTTCCCGCTTAGGGCTGTTCATAACCGGTGGCGAATGGGCTCTGTCCCTGCCAAACATCAGCCGCCGAAACCTGACGAGTTTTTGGTTCGATGGCTTATTTTCGGCTGCCAGTGACACCATCCCGATCAATTATTTCACTCTCTATCTTTTAGCCCTGGGAGCCACCAGCTCACAAATCGGCTTATTCAGTGCGCTAACCAGTCTTGCAGCCGCGGCCTGCCTGCTTCCAGGCGCACTGCTCGTCGAACGCTATGGTCACCGCAAGGAGATCACGGTCTGGTTTGGTGGCATTATGGCGCGTTTATTACTGCTTATACTCGCCTTGTTACCGTTCGGTTTTACCGGGCAGGTTCTGATCTGGACCGTGATCCTGTTTTCGATTTTCCGCAGCGCGGTAGGCAACCTGGCTTTTCCAGCCTGGATGTCGATCACCGGAGATGTTGTTCCCCTGGAGGGGCGCGGGCGATACTTTGGCTCACGCAACCTGGCGATGGTGATCGCTGGAATGATCATGACCTACCTGGTAGGTGAATTCATTACCCGGGCTGGGTCGCCACAGGGCTACCAATTATCCCTGGTGTTAGCATTTGGGGTGGGAATGTTGTCCACTTATTCCTTTTCGCGCATCAAAGACCAGCTAGCCGAACAACCGGTGCACAGTTCCATGTCGATCTCACTGCTCGATATATCGAAAGACTTGCGCGCATCACCGATATTTTTGTCTTTCTGTTTTGCTTCTGCATTGTGGAATTTTTTCATAAATGTCGCCGGACCGTTTTTTAACGTTTATATGGTACAAGATTTAAAATTTACAGCAGCCATGGTTGGCCTGGCAGCTGTCTCCACCAATCTCTCAAAGGTATTTATCCAGAAAAAAGTGGGCGAACTTTCTGACCGCTGGGGCCCAGGCAAAGTACAACTGGTTTCTATGTGTTTAATCCCAATTCTTCCATTTGCCTGGGTGTTTACCACTCAGTTATGGCAGGTTGTGGCAATTAACATTATTGGCGGCGTACTCTGGGGTGCATTTGAATTAGTTTCGTTTAATTTCCTACTCCAATTGACTCCAAGCACTCAACGAGCGCGTTATTCGGCAATTTTTCAAATCATCGTAACAGTAGCATTGGCAGGCGGTGCAGCTCTGGGCAGCAGCATCATCTTGTGGTGGGGATATACGGGAATTTTCCTGGTCTCAGGATTGGGACGCATCCTGGCAGCCCTATTTTTTCTTCAGCTTATCCGCAGCCTTGGAAAACAGAATACAGCTCTAGAAGAGTCAGTTACAGATGACTCTTCTCTGGCGGCTTCTTAATCTGGCTCTTTTCCTTTCACACTGACCAGGCACTGCCGGATTAGTGATAAAATTTTTATCATGCCCCATTATGACCTGTGTCTCACTTGGTGCTGGGAATTTGACGCTGATTTCATTCGCATCCTTGAATCTGCCTGCCAGGCGCGAGGTTTATCAGTATTACAAATTACACCTGCCACACTAAACAATTTCTTGCGTGCCCTTGAATTAGGCCAGGACACATTTACCGTGTATTTCGACCGGACTGAACATGAAACGCCTTACCATCCAATCTCACGGTGGGCAAGAGAGTTCAGCCGTTACACAATCAATCCAAAAGAAACTGCGGATTGGGCAGAAGACAAAGCTACCATGCATCTTGAATTGATCAGCGCCGGGCTGATTACCCCCTACACGATTATCCTACCTCCATTTCAGGAACAAGCCACCCTACCCTTCGTGGACCTCAGCCCCCTGGGTGAACGTTTTGTCATCAAGCCAAGTTATGGAGGCGGTGGACAAGGTGTCATCATCGACGCCACATCCATCGAACAAGTGTTAAGTAGACGCACTGAATTTCCTCACTTGAAATACTTATTACAAAAAACCATCACTCCCCAAAAGCTTGATGGGCGAGATGCGTGGTTCCGAGTTATTTTCTGCGATGGGCAGCTTTACCCATGCTGGTGGAATCCGGCAACTCATATTTACACATTGGTGAGTGCCGAGGATGAAATTCGTTATGGACTTTCCAAACTTCCTGAAATCACGTCACGCATAGCAACCCTATGTAAATTGGTTTTTTTCTCCACCGAGATCGCTTTCAGTTCCGAACAACAGTGGGTGATCATCGATTATGTCAATGATCAGATCGATATGCGCCTCCAATCCCGGACACCGGACGGCGTTCCGGACGTGATTGTGGAAAAGGTTAGTTTAGATCTGGCAAAGTTAATCCAAAGCCACTGCGCATAAATTAATCATCTCCACCGCCTTCTTCCTTCTGCCCGGTAGAATGACAGCGCAAACAGTCATCAAAATTGGAAATTCTCTCTTCCTGGTGTTTCTGAGTAATTTCTGCCTGATCATGACAAGTGTAACAAGTCCATTGCCTGAGCGTTGGTTGGTGGCAGTCAGCACAAGTGTTGTTTTTCTCACCGTGATTAATTGGGAATGTATGTGGCCCATTATACGGTGCAGGCTGCCAGGCGGCAGTGGAGTGGCAGGCTGAGCATGCCTGTCCTGGAAACATGCCCGCATGGTAGTCAGGATCAACATGACAGGCGGCGCAATCAGTTGCTGTGCCTTTGAAGACATTATTAATGTGGCACTGATCACAAGCCACATTAATATGCTTACCATCCAGCTTGAACGCTGAAAGATTGTGGTCAAAGGTAGCCGGTTTCCAGCCAATGGCTTGGTGACACGCACCACAATCCTGGCCAAACCCACCCTGATGTTCATCAACCTTCTGATGGCAAGCGACGCAATCGACAGGGGTAGCCTTTAAATCAGCCGCACTGTGCGCATCAAGATGGCATTTCACACAGGCCACCCCGTTGTGTTTACCGTCCAGCTTGAAATTCATGCGGCCATGATCAAAATTTTTACTGATCGATTCGACCCCGTCGTGACAACTCCGGCAATCGCTCGCATAGACCAGGATATGTTCGGTCATGAATACCTGGTCAATTTGTTCGTGACAGTTTCTGCAAGTGACCTGTTCAAATGTGGAGATATCACTTACATGACAATCACTGCAGGTAAAAGCCTGACCAACGTTGCGCTGCTGGTGAGCCTGGAGGGAAAAGCCCAGGTTTTCATGGGGGAATGTAAGCAAATTCATGTTTGTTAGTGCAGCGGTTGGACCGCGATGATCAGTGTGGCAAGCCTGACAAGGAAGTTTCGAAACCTTCATCATGGATGCATGCAAAGATTGCTGGTCTGCCAGTTGCGCACTGACATCTGTATGGCAAACTAGACAGCGGTCGCTAAGGGTTTCAGCGCTCCAAGGAGCCGGGTGACATTTGGCGCAGTTATTGCCAATTTCGGCATGGGCACTGACACCATTGAGACTCTGTCCAGTTTGCGCGTTTAAGCCACCCGGGCTAAAAATTGCCCCACCCTTAGCAAAAATAAGGCCAAATATGATTAACACGGATATGTTAGCTGTAATAATAGCCAATCCAGTAAGACAGCCAAGTCGTTTGTTATGCATAAAACCTCTAGACCCCATCCAGTAGCATGTACGAGATTATTTCAAGAATGTGGCGTAATACAACGCCCCGGCAATATGAGCGATGGATGTAGTAAACAGCACCATGCCTATGGGGATGTGAACAGTGTGCCAAAGCGCCAGTAGCCTGCGCGCCATCGCCAACGAAGAGACCTGTCGCCGAGTATTATCCCGGCGTTCCGCTAGCCTTTCAATTTCTATCAGTTGAACGCGCTCATCTGCATCCATGTGCCGCATTTCACGTTTCCATGCTGAACGATATTCCCACTCAATCAGAGACCGGCCAAAAATCGCCAGTATACTGCTATTCGAAACATCCGGTAGGGTCGCAAGCCGCTGCTGAATGGATTGAGAGACTTGCGGTTTCAATGCCAGCCATTCTTTAAGCCGGAGATCTGCCTGAACAATCTGGCGCTCCAGGTCTGCAGATTCAATTTCGACACCATCAGCAGTTCGCGGAACAGCGGTGTAGATGTACCGTCCAATAAAACCACTGAGAACCACAATGATGGTCACCAAAGTTACAACCCCTGCCAGTCCGTTAAACTTCCAGGAGGTATGCAGTAAAACCATGTAAGGACCAACCAATCCAGTAAAAATGTGGAATTTCAGCCATTCAGACATTTTGCCCCAACGCACGGTGCGAGAACGCTTGCGCAGGCTATAAAGGGTTTCCGTCAGGATCATAAGAAAGAATCCCAGGATTCCCAAGGTATGACCAAACAGTTCACCAGCTGCCGGAATGGTTCCCGTAAACGAGATGACATACGCATAAAGAGCAGTGATTAATATTATGGCAATTAAAGTCCACCAGAGTTCTTTGCTGTTGCCTGACATGTTACGCTCCTGTATTAAAACCAGGCTCAATATCTACAACCAGAGCCTGAGTATTTATATTTTTTTGATTATAGGCTAGCCTCAGTTGATAAAGGCATGACATTCATCACGTTTTCACCGTAATATTGACACAATCGCATGAAGATAATTTTGATCTAAGGTAACGGGTGAGCGAAATACATCCGCATCAGCGGTCTTTCCTAACCAGGGTTGGATTCGTCCCATGAAAGAAATTTGGCTCAATTGTTTGCACAGCCTGACAGGCGTGCTAGAATTAGAGAAGTATAATTTTTTCTTGCATGGTTATTGCATGTTTATATGGAGGTTACTTTGCCAAGTATTAGACGCACCCCAAAATTACTGATGGCTCCAAAGGTGTTGGCAATCGATTTTCGGACAGAGGCCATTCCCAATAATTGGCTACGCAGCGAAGTTCTTATCCAAGAATACGTCGCAGCTATGCAACAAGCCAGCAGGGATACGTTGGTCTATCAGGTGGTAAATACATTGAA
>CAZHWV010000111.1:0-14464 GCA_964536185.1 uncultured Anaerolinea sp.
GCGTGACCTATTTCTACTGGGTCAAAGCCTGCAACGGCCTGAACTGCAGCCCGCTGAGCGCCGTCGAGACGGGCTGGCGGTAGGCGCGGTAGCGTAGGATTAGAAGAGCAGCCCCTTGCGTTTCTGAAACGCAAGGGGCTTTGGGTTGTTTACTTCTTGATCCAGGCCGCGTATTTATGATCGACCTTGAGGATGTGGTTGACCAGCCAATCGCGCATGAACTCCATGACCGGCAGGGTCAGGGCGACCTTCCCGGCGCGATAGTCGGTCTGCATGACAAACACCTTCTGGATAAAGGCATCATGTTCTCGTTTTTGGGCCGGCAGTTCGGGGTAATTGAGGCTTGCCAGCATTTTCTCTTCGTCAGCAAAGTGCACCCGGGCATAATCGATGAGCGCGTCCAGGGTCGTCCCGAGCACATCCTTGCCTTTGCCCTGGCCCATGGCATCGTGCAGGTTGTTGATCAGGGTGAAGAGTTTTTGGTGCTGGCTGTCAATCGCAGCTGAGTTGACTGAATAAGAATCGGACCATGACATGATCGGCATGTGATCTCCTCGTATATAAACAGTGGATAAAAAATAATTATAACACAGGCTGTGTTCTTTTTTTGTAAAAAGTGGATAAAATTTTTCAGAACTGCTCAGGCTGATTGTTCGGGCAAGAGGCCAAAAGACCTTAAAAATGGAACGGATACCCAAGGTCGGGCACGATGTACCCAAGGTCGGGCACGATGTACCCAAACTCGGGCAGGATGTTGCGCAGATTGAACGAAATTTTGTGGTTCTCTGGGAGGTACAGTGGCAGACCAGCATATCTGGCGTAAGGGTGTAAGGCGAAATTAATTTCGCCTTACACCCTGGGTAGCCTCCACGCTGATTCCAAATGAACGGATTTTCGCAGGTTTTTTGCGAGAATCAGCGGCGAGAGATTCTCCAAAACCAGAAGAATAAAAAACTTTCGAGCAAGATGAGCGGTAAAAGCGATAAGAACGGGCTGGAGATCAGAAATTGTCCCAGGTTGCTGGCAATGTTCTCATTCAAGAAATCTGGTAGGACCAGGTTGTACAAAACGGAGAATTTGAAGGGTTGGAGCAAGCTGAGACTCTTGACCCAGTCATCTGCAACAAAGGGGCTGGTGGCGGTCACCAAAAACATTTGCGCAGTAGAAAAAAGCGCGGCGGCGATCAGGAAAGGCTGCAGGTGGAACAACGGCTTCGCGGATTTGGGCGGCAGGGTGGCCAGCGGAATGATTAAAAAAAGCAGCATCGGGGTCAGGTGGCGCGGGGCAAAGGACCAGCCGCCCCACCACATAAAATATCCGGAGAGGATGATCAGCATCGAGGCGCAAATGCCCAAAGCCATGCTTGTCTCGGCTTTATATTTTGAGGTCTTGATCCAAAAGAAGGCGGGCAGGCTGAAGAGTAAGCCCGGTGATTGCCAGAAAAGGCCCTGGGCCGGGTGGATGGTCATGTAAACCAGAACCCGCAGGTTGGGCCAGCCAATCCCCATCAGGCCCTGACTCATGCCGCTGGCAAACTGCTGCTCAAGTTCGTGCGAGTAGCCGCTGGCAAAGGGGTTTTTAAAAATCAGCCAGTTGTAGATCAGGGCTGGCAGGATGGCAATCAGCGCGCCTAACCCGATGAACAGGAGCGAGGCGCTCAAGCGCCCGCGCTGCCAGGCTTTCAGCCCTAGATAGCCGAGAACCCAGAAAATGACGATGGCAGTTGTATATTCGCTGATCAAGGCCAGGCCCAGGGTCAGGCCGGTGACCAACAAGGCGCCCCAGCCGGGATCCTTCCCGGCGCTGTAGGCGCGGAAGCCCAGGAAAAATGCGCCAAAAATCAGTGCGCCGCTCAGCGAGTGACTAAAAAAGGTGGTGGAAAAGGGCCAAAACATGCTGCCCAGGGTGATGGCGATACTGGCCCAGAAGGCTGGTCCGGTCCTGCCGGCGATCTTTTGGGCCACCAGAAAGACCAACAAGGCGGCGACTGCCGCAGGCAGGGCAATGCTGAGCAGGGTGATGATGATTTTTGTGAGGGTAGGTGTCAGGGCCAGGCCGCTTCGCTGGCAAATTTCAAAGATGGGCAGGAAGAGCAGGGCACCGGCAAAGGATGTTCCGGGGGCCTTATCCGAGTAATAGTGACCGTTGAATAACGATTTGTCACCCGTTTGCCAGTCAGGGCTGTCATGATAGGCGTCGATCGACAGCGTTCCGCGTTCAAGCATGGCCATGGTCAGCCCAAAACGCGAGTTGGAGTTCCAGTCATTAAAGTGAAACAGGTAGGCGTAAGCGAGCAGATGGATCAGAAAAAACAACAGGTTGAGCTGCGTGCTTGATTTTTTTTTCATGAAGGTTCCAACAGGCGCGCCTGCGCGTCAGGCGCAAAGCGAGCCTGGTCAAGGGGAGAGCCGGTGAGTGGTCTCAATGGTCGCGGGCTAGCGGGTTCTGCGCTCGGCTTCCGTTTCCATCGGCGTCCAGTTTTGGGTGGATTCCTGGTTGGGATTATAGCTGGCGTCGTCGGTGATGACGTATTCGCCCAGGTTATTGGCCCAGGCATGGCCATAGCCGCTGGGCAGTTCGACCACTTCCTGGCGGTTGGGGTCGAAGAAGCCGTCCACATCGCGGATCGAGCGGCTGTGGTCGACCGCCTGCCGGTCGAAGATTTCCTGGCGGCTGTACCATTCGTTCAGGTTCTGTTGGCGCGCCTGGCTGCCGGCCCGGGCCAGGATGGTACCGATCTCGCCGATATGATTAATGTGGTCGATTTGCATCTGGGCCATGTGCTGGGCGACGGTCTTAAAAGCGGCGTACCAGTGCGGGTTGAGTTTGAAGGATTGGATCATGACCGTAAACAGGTCGGCGGTGGCGTCCAGCCGTCCGGCGGCGGCGCGGAAGGAAAACAGGTAGTCGATGAACCACACGCTTAAATCGACCGGGGCGAACAGGCTGCCGATCTTGACCCGGAAATCTTCGACCACGGCGTAAATTTCCTCTTCAAAGGGGTGGCCTTGCCAGTCATAGCTGATGCGCGCCTTGCCGCCCTGGGCCGAGCAGCCCGGGGTGATGGTCGCATCCGATTTGACCAGGCGCGGCAGGTCCGGCAGGGGGGTCAGGTTGCGAATCTGCAGGTTCTGGGATTGGGCGCGGTAACGCGGCAGGATGTAGCTGCGGAAGGCCTCCTGGATGTTAACCGGCGGGCGCACCTCGGCCCCAAAGTAGCGTGAGCCGGGCTTCATCAGCAGGCGGTTCAGCGGGTTGTTGTTCCAGGTGAAGTTCATGTTGGGCAGGACTTCAAAGGCCTCCGCGCCCTGCGGATTCCAGAGCGCAAAAGCGACCACAGCTGGCATGCCGGGGTTATCCAGCAGCCAGTTGCAGCCGCCCTGAAAGCTCCAACCGCTGGGGGCGAGCATGTGGAAGACCTCCAGCCCGGTGCCCTGGGTGTCGGTATAGCTGAAGGGTTTCAGGCGCATGCCGCGGACAACAGGTTCGTTACTGGCATTCGGGCGGCTTCTGCCTGGGGCAGGATGGTTGAAGATCAGGCTTGAGCTGCAGTAGGGGCAGACAATCGATTCCTGCCCGTTGGGTGTCAGGCCACCCCCGCACTGCGGGCATTTCAAGGCCTGTAGGCCTGCCGAAGGTTGGTTTTGCATACGCCGCCTCTTTCAGGGTGAGGATAAATGATAAATAGGGGCACAGCGACGCTGTACCCCTACTCATCATTATAATGATTTGGGCGCAGATGTTCAATGGCGGGAAGGATCTGCGAAAAGCCTGTCAAAGAAAACCCTAAAGGTCTTTGAGACCTTTAGGGTCTGGTACCAGTTTGCCAATAGTATCTTTTCAAACTTGTGGATTTGGCGTAGAGTAAAAGAAAAAGGAGGTTTTTTATGCTGCCCAATGTGCCCGTTTCGGTTTGGGAACAGATCGCTGTCGTGATTGTTTTTGCGTTTTTGCTGGCTGGTTTGGGCTGGATCCTGGTGCGGCTGTTTACCCAGGCCATCGCCGACGTGAACGCGCATTATGCGCGCCTGATCAAGGATACTAACCTGCAGTGGCAGCAGTATTTCGACGCCCGCGCTGAAGCCAGCAGCCTGGTCAGCCGGCAGATGCTGGAACGCATGGATCAGGTCTCAGTTTTGCTTGAAAACCTGGCGGTTGACTTTGCCGCCCACGCGCGCCAGGGAGGCCAGGCGATGGATGGGCTGGATGCCAGGCGTTCGCGAGGGCCAGGGAGGCAAAAATAAATGGCTGGCTGGGATAATCTCGACCCAACCCAACGTGTGCAAGACAGCCGCGGCGGACGCGAGACGCGCTGCGCGCATGCGGCCTTGCTCGACTATCTGCAGCTCGGGCCGGGCCGCAGCCTGGTGGAACTGCTGGCGCGCTACCAGGCTGCCGGCGAAGGCGTTCCCACCCGGCGGGCAGAGACTCTGCAGAGGTGGGCTAACCGCTACAACTGGGCTGAGCGCGCCGGGTGTTATGACGAGCTTAGCCTTGAGCGCGCCCAGGCTGGCGAGTCCGAGCGGCAGATGCAGATCATGTTCAGCGGGCTGGCGCTGACCAGTGAGCGGGTCGACAATCTAAAACAGTTATATGCCGAAATGCAAAAATACCTCGACCAGGCCCTGCCGGTTTGGGTGGCGGATTTGCGCAGCGAGCCTGGCGATGGCCCCAACCGCGCGCCACGTTTTAACACCAGCTTCATCAGCCAGATGCGCGGCATCCTGGATGACATTGCCCGCGAAACCGGCGGGCGCGCGGCGCATCCCACGCCGCCAGCCCATGGCCTGCCCTATCCCGGCGCGGAGGCAGGCTTCCTGCCCGACCTGAAGCTGCTTTCAGCCGAAGACCTGGAGGCCCTGGATCGGGTTTTGCAAAAAATGGCCGGGGCTACCGCCGGAACTGCGGATGGAACAACCGGATCGCGCAGCCAGGTCTGGCAGCCGGGTTTGCCGGGGCTGATTAAATGAATGCCGAAAGAATGCTGAGCGCCACAGCGCCGTATCTGGCAGCGCGCCAGGCGGAAAATTGCGCGCACAGCCTGCATACTTATGTCCAAAATGCCTGGAGCCTGGTCGAACCGGCCAGCCCATTTGTCGATAACTGGCACATCGGCTTGATCTGTGAATATTTGCAGGCGGTCACGGATCTGGAGATCAATAACCTGATCATCAATGTGCCACCCCGCCACATGAAGAGCCTGCTGGTCTCGGTTTTCTGGCCGACCTGGAGCTGGATCAACGCGCCGCAGCTGCGTTGGCTGACCGGTTCCTACGCCAGCCCGCTGGCGGTGCGCGATGCGCTGAAGAGCCGGCGCATCTTGCAAAGCGATTGGTACCGGCAGCGCTTTGGCCGGGCTTTTAAGTTGTCGGGTGATCAGAACTTGAAGGGTCGCTACGAAAATGATCGCACTGGCTACCGCCTGGCTTTCAGCTTCAACAGCGCAGTCACCGGTGAAGGCGCAGATGTGCTGGTGGTCGATGATCCGCTCAAGGCCCAGGATGCCGACAGCCCGCAGCAGCGCGAGCGGGTCAACGAGGTCTACGATACTACCCTGAGCACGCGGGCCAATGACCCGCGCGCCGCCCGGCGGGTGATCATCATGCAGCGCCTGCACGAAGATGACCTTTCCGGTCACCTGCTGAGGAAAATGCAGTTGGATGGCGCGCCAACTTATGAGCACCTGTGCCTGCCGACCGAATATGCTCCCCGGCTGTTTATCCCGCTGCACGGGCGCGCGGACCCGCGCCAAAAACCCGGTGAGCTGCTCTGGCCGGGGCGTTTCGGTGAAAAAGAAAACGCTGCCGCCAAGGTGAACCTGGGGCAGCGCGGCTATGCCGGTCAGCATGACCAGCGTCCGGCGGGGTTGGGCGGCAATATTTACCAGGCGGCCTGGTGGCAGGGTCAAAACCGGTTTGACCTGCGCCAGGCAGAGTCGACCGTGATTGGGCGCTGGCTCTCCTGGGATACTGCGCTGAAGGATCGCGAGCAGCACGACAGCAGCGCGCTGACCGTCTGGGAGCTGCTGGCTGATTACCGCCTGCGCCTGCGCCATGCCAGCTGGCAGAAGCTGCAGTTTCCCCAGTTGGCCAGCGCCATCCAGGATGAAGCCCGGCGCTGGATGGCGGATGGCAAGCTGCGCGGCATACTGATCGAAGACAAGGCCAGCGGGATCAGCGCCTTGCAAACCCTGGAACAGAGCGCTGCGCCGGAAATTGCCAGCCTGCTGCGCGCCTTCCAACCTGGGCAGGCCAGCAAACTGGCCCGCGCTCGCCAGGCCAGCCTGTGGTGTGAGCGTGGCTGCATTCTGCTGCCCGAGCCTGCCGACGAGGTACCCTGGTTGTACGAGTTTGAGGACTTGCTGTATAAGTTTCCCGCCGCGCAGCTAAACGACCCGGCCGACAGCCTGGCCCAGGCGATCCTGTACCTGGAAAATTTACTGGCCGAGGGCTGGCGCGCCCGCGCGCGGATTTGACGGTTCCTATTCTTCCATTCGCGTGCCGAGCAGGTTTTCGGATACGAAATAGCGGTACCAGTTAATTTTGGCCAATTCCGCGTGGTAGCCCTGGACCGCTTCGATATCAGGAAATTCTTCGACGCCCCAAAACAAGAATTCTTCGGAATCCCAACTGGAGTCGCACATCAGGATATCTTTGAGACCATTTTTTTTGGATATCTCACCGTGTTTTTCCCAGAGTACATTGCGTTCAGCCTCGGACAACTGGTACCAGGCCTCGCTGGGGCGGGCTTTGAAGAGTTTAAAAATGGGTTTTGCCATACAGGTCTCCTTTCAAAAAATAAGAAAAAAGAGTCAACGGTCTGGAAGCCTCGCGCAAAGCTGAAGGCTCGCTTGAACTATAAATATAGTACTGCGGAATACATCTAATATCAATCATAAAACTAAAATATCAGCGAAAATTCGCCAAATCCGATTTTATCCGCGTTCTAATCAGCATAGATACGCAAAGAGCCTGAGAAGTAGTAACTCATATTGGGGATTTTGCAGCGGGGACATTCAGCCGGGGCCGATTTAAAACCCAAACCGCCTTGAGGCCGGCCCTGGCCTGTTTGGCGGTTTGCTGTCGGAGAATGTATCCATATAATACTCCTGCCAGTTTAGCGCAGACTGAGTGAATGCTGAAGATTAGATAAGAGAATTATTTCACAAAGGCGCGGGTCATTGTTACGACTTAACCAGGCAGATATCTACGCCGAAAAAGGTATAATACCCAAATTGAGCGCTTGAACTGAGCCTAATGGTTAATTTGGTTTTGAAAAGCCGGATTATTTACATATCGCAGCCGGGCAAATCAGGCTCGGGATTGGAAAAAAACAGATGAAGATCACATTCTTAGGCGGTGCGGATGAAGTTGGCGCGAGCGCTATCCTGGTGGAAACCGCCGGGCGGCGCGTGCTGGTCGACTGCGGCATCCGTCCCTCGCCAAAATCGTATTGGGGCCTGGCTGCTGATCAACTGCCTGACTTAAGCCAGATCGAAACTGGTCAGGCCAGGTTGGACGCGATCCTGGTCACGCATGCCCACACTGACCACACCGGTGCGCTGGAACTGGTCGTAGGGCGCTACCCTGAAACGCCGGTGTATGCCACGGCGCCCACGCTGGCGCTGACGCGCGTACTGCACCAGGATGCGCGCCGGATCATGCAGTCACGCCTGGACGAAGAGGGCGAGCTGCCGCTTTTTGACGATGTCGCTGTACAGCGCCTGATGTCTGCGCTGGTGCCGGTGGCGTTCAAAACACGGATCGCTTTGGCCGGTGGGCTGGCAGCCACGTTTTTCCCGGCCGGGCATATTGCCGGGGCGGCCATGATCGGGCTGGAAAGCGACGAAGGCAACCTGTTGATCAGCGGCGATATTTCCATTTCGGCGCAGCGCACCGTGGATGGAGCCAGGCCGCCAGCTTTTCATGCGGATGCATTCATCCTCGAAAGCACTTACGGTGGCCGGCTGCACGCCAACCGCGCCGTTCAAGAGCGAAACCTGGTTGAGACAGTCGCCCAGGTGACTGCCGCAGGCGGTAAAGTTCTCATCCCGGCTTTTGCGCTGGGCCGCGCCCAGGAAGTCCTGCTGATCCTTAACGAATACCAGCGGCGCGGCGAACTGGGCTCCGTGCCCATCTGGGCGGATGGCATGGTGCGCGCAATTTGCCAGGCATATCCGGGCTTTGGCGAAGCCCTGCCCCTGGCGCTGCAGGAACAAAACTGCCAATTTTTCAACGAGCGCACCCGCCCGGTGATCTCGAATGAACAGCGCAACGCGCTGATCTGGAACCCCGGCCCGGCGGTGATTGTCTCCAGTTCGGGCATGCTGGCGGGTGGGCCGTCCCTGTCTTATGCCCGTGCCCTGGCGCCCAAGCCAGAGCATGCCATCCTGCTGACTGGCTACCAGGATGAGGAAGCCCCCGGGCGCCGTCTGCAGGAATTGACTGAGCGCGGTTCTGGCGCGCGAAGCGTTCGCCTGGGAAAGGACAAGGTCGATGTTCAGTGCCTGATTGGCAGCTATTCCCTTTCAGCGCATGCCGACGAAGCGCAGCTGATCAGCCTGACCGAGACACTCAACCCAGAGCATGTTTTCCTGGTGCATGGGGATGAAGCTGCCCGCCAAAGCCTGGAAAAGGCCCTCAGCCAGCGTGGGCGCATTGTCCACCTGCCGCGCGCCGGGCAAAGCCAGGAACTGCGCTTCGAGCGCAAAACCCGCTTCCAGAAGCCCGACTCAGCCGACGATCCGCGCGCCCATTGGGCTGAAACCACCCGCCTGCGCCGGGAGAAAATGGCCGCTTTTGCGGATGCGGTCGGAAAATGGCTGGTGGTCAAGGGGGTTGAGGCGGCTGCGCTGCGCTGCCTGGCCGTGGAAAGCGATAGCCTGTGGGTGGAAATTGCCCCTGGGTTGGGTCAATCGATCTACCCTGAAGCGGTTCTGGCCGTGCTGGGCGAGGTGGCCCCGGCTGCGCAGGAATTGGCCGCCCTGCAGCCAGCCAAAGTGGCGCTGATGGAACCCAACCAGGCCATCGCGCTGGCCAACGGTCACTTTCCGCCCGCCGCGCGCCTGCGGAAAAGCGGCTACCGGCTGGCGGATCATATTATCACGTTG
Source organism: uncultured Anaerolinea sp. (assembly GCA_964536185.1). Lineage (GTDB taxonomy): Bacteria > Chloroflexota > Anaerolineae > Anaerolineales > Villigracilaceae > UBA5195. The sequence goes on from CAZHWV010000111.1 coordinate 9,110, forward strand.
ACCTTTGACTTCCCCGACGCGGCCGGCGAACTTTACGGCGCTCAAATTGAAAGCCTGCGGGAGGCGACCGGCTGGCAGGTCGAAATCAGCCCCGAAACGAATCAGTCGGCGCTCAACAGCCTGGTGCGCGAATTGCTGCCGGTGGGTTGTCAAATTGCCAAAGGCCCTGCGATTCACCGCGACCAAAAATATGTGGCAGTTGTTCTGGGGTCGGGTTCCTCTTCAAATGAAGCCCTGGACGCAGCCTGTGAACAATACCTGGCGCTCAGCGGCTGGGAATTGAGCCTGGTCGAAGCCTCGCCGGCGAGCGTTTCACCGCCGAAGGCGGTTGCGGCTGGCGGCGCGCGCCTGGAAATCAACGCGGCTTATGCCCTGATTAAATCCACCCTGGCCGGAAGCACGCTGTACCGCACCAGCCTGAAAGATGGCGAAATTGTGCTGGCGTTCATCTCGCCCCAGGTGGCAGAGCGTTATCAGGAGCAGGTCGGCGCCCTTAGCCGCCAAACCGGCTGGCCTGTGAGCGTGAATCCACAGCCTAACCAGGGCGCCATCCTGGAAGCGGCCCGCGCCCTGCTGGCCAGGGCGGGATTCGTGATCGCCAAGGGGCCCAGTATCTATCCTGAAAAAGCCGAGGTCAGCGTGGCCATAGCCGCTGCGCCGCAGGCTGGGCAGATCGCAGAAATTACGGCAGCTTTTTCCGCTGAAACCGGGTTCCGCCTGGTCGTGTCTTCGCCGACAGCGCAAACGGAAAGCGCCCAGCCCTCCCAGCCGGTCAATGTCATCGAGATTCCCGTCAACCGCATTCGCCTGACCCGTTCGCAGCAAGCCCTGGATCTGGATGCGGTAAAAATAGAAAAAGCCATCGAGCGCGCCCGGTTGATGGGCATTACACCGCCGATCCAGGTGCGCCGGGCTGTGGATGGCTATATTCTGACTGATGGTCTTTTCCGCCTGCGCGCCGCCCAGGCCCTAGGGTTGGAGCGCATTTCAGCCATCGTGGAGTAAAGGTATTGCGCATTATTTGAGCTGCGCTCTGAAAAATGCAATGATCTTTTGACTTAGCGCCTGTCGTGTGGGGTTGATGGGTTGGCTTCCCACCTGGCGAAAGCCATGCCCGGCATTCTGCACAAAGACCAGTTCGCAGCCCACACTCGCGGCTTGCAAGCTGTCATACAGGCTTTGGGATTGCTCCACAGGGACGAGGTCGTCCTGCTCGCCTTGCAGAATGAGAAATGGCGGGTCGTCGGGACTGACGTAAGTGATCGGGCTGGCGGCTGCCAAAATTGGGTCAGTGGGGCTGGCTGCGCCAAAAACGTCCTTTTGAAGCTGGGATCCCAGCCCAGCAAATGAACGGGTCAGGTCGGCGGGGCCAAACATGTCAACAACGGCTTGCACGCGGCTGGATTGATCCAGGTATTCGCCAACATCCCATCCTGCAGATGAGTCGCTTGTGCCCAGCAGGGAGACCAGGTGCCCGCCTGCGCTGCCACCCCACACTCCGATTTTTGATGAATTGAGATTATATGTACTGGCTTGCGCGCGGAAATAGCGGATGGCGCATTTCACATCCTGGATTTGGGCGGGGAATTTGGCTTGTGGCGCCAGCCGGTAATTGATTGAAACCACCAGGAAACCCTCATTTTGCAGCCCAGCTACCTCGCGATAACCGGCGCCTTCGTTTTTATCTCCGGATTGCCAGCCGCCGCCATGCACGTAGACAACCAGCGGCCAGGGTTCTGATGCGCTGGGGGGGTAGTAGACATCCATTTGGAGCGTGACGCCATCCATGCGGCAATAGGTGACATCTTTATCGGTGCTGCCCAATTTGGCGGGGTTGAAGCGGGTGATTACTGCCGGGGGAGTAGCCGGCGGGTCGCTGGACTTCGCGGCGGGTGGGTGAGTGCTTTTAGCGATTTCGACAAGGTCGGCAGAGGTGACCACGTTCAAATTTTCAGCGGCAAATGCCAACAAGCCTTCATAAGCAGCCCAAATGGCTTGCTGGTCAGCAGCCGAACGAACTTTGGATGAATCTGGGGCGTTCAAGTTGTAAGGCGGCTGGAGCGGGTTGGACTTATCCTTGTCCGCGAAATAGAAAGGCGTCCAGGATTCGGGGCCGGAACGGCTGAAATTGTTTTCATGAATGAGGGCTGTAATCAGCGGCGCACGCGGGGCTTCCCAGGCGGCCAGTTGGGTTTTAAGCAGCTGGACAGGGTTGTATTCTGCGGCGCGCGGTCCGGACATGAAATTCCACCAGAAATTTTCACTGCCAGGAATGCGGGTGATGCTGAAATCGCTGGGGCGAACGAGCAGTCCGTTGGTGTATTGGAAGGGCTCGTCCAGGTCAGTTCCCTGCTCATGGTATAGAATGGTCATCTGTGCGCCGAGAGCTGCAAAAACGCGTTCAGAAGCGTCTTTAATCCGCCTGTCGTTGTTGGGCGCGGAGGCAGTCACGGGTTTTGTACCAAAAACCTGGGCGACGTAGGAGTAGCCACCTGCTCGCGAGCGATCCAGGTCGCCAGTGGTCAGATCGAGGGCGTAGGTTTCGTAATCCATGAGCGTCTGGTATAGGCTGGCATCATCCAGTCCTTGCAGACGGCTGTCAAAGCCGCTGTAGAGCGGGTGCGGCGGACGGACATGGTAGCTGATGGTCATGGCGCTGGACTTGAGGCGTTCGATCAGTTCCGGGTGTTCATTAACGTATTTTTCCACGACCGGGGCGGTGAAATAGAAATCTCCACGCAGGTGATATTTTTCAAACAGGTCAATGAGATGCAGCAAGGTATGGGCGCTGTCGTCGGAGTTGACCCAGTCATGGACGTTGATGACAAAGCTGATTGCGCCTTTTTGTGGCTCAAACCCGGGTGGGCTGCTGACCGCAACCGGCGCAGAGGCGATCGGCTCAGGTTGCGCTGGCGGGGCGGGCTGCGGGCTGGGGTTGCCCAAATTGCAGGCGGCCAGGGTCAGGATGAGGGTAAAGCTAAGCCAGGGTTTCATGGAGAAATCTCCTTCGTTGCGCTGCGAGGTAGGTGGTTACGGGCTACTTGCGCATATCCTGACCGGGGTGGGCTGTTTCCCAGGCCGAGGCTGCGTCGTTCATCTCGCCCAAGGTGGCCCACTGCACCTGCCCGGAAGTGACCAGCGGATCGACCACTTCGCTCAGGAACTTTTCAATGACCGCAAAGGGCTGCTGGACATTGCCGCGAAACTCGCCCGGGTGCACCGTGAAGTGGAATACGTTGACTTTGCCGGGTTCGGAAGCGGCCAGCGAGGCTATCAGTTTTTGCCGAAGATACTCAAAGTAGGCATCATCCCCTCCTGGAGTTTCGGCGCGGCGCATGGAGGCAAAATCATCCTGGTCGTACTGGCCTTCGGGCAGGAAAGTCACCGTGCCGGCCGGATCGTGGGTGATGAACTGGGTCAGGTCCGTGCCATCTGTTCCGCCCGCGGGCTTCCAGGGATGGATGCCGGTCAGGGCTAAATCGGTCGTCTGTGTCTGGGGGTTCTTCCAATCGCTGTTGATGCTCAACCCGGCGCAGGTGGCTGCGGTGTACATCTGCGGGTAAAGATTTCCGCCGCTCCAGTAGCGGATTTCGGGCACACCCGCTGCCTGTTTCACCAGCTCAATTTCCTCTTTGAGCACCGCGCACCACTGATCTGCCGGCAGTGCGGACGAGTTTTTGCCCAGGTGCGCGTCCTCGTGGAAATGCAGGGCGATTTCATTCCCGCTGGCAGCCAGGTCCGAGAGGAGGCTATTTTGGCTGGCGATGGCCACATCGGTGAAGGGCGACTGGGCCTGAATGGTCATACGCCCGCCATGCGCCTGCACCAGGCCGGCGACAGCGTTGATATCCTTGACCTGGCGGTTAAAAAAAGCCGGTTCTTGATAATCGCCTTTGCCGCTTTTTATCCCCTGGTGGGTCCTGCCCTGCGGCTCGATGTGCATGCCGATGCCAACCAGCAGGACGGCGCTGCCGGCTGGGGCATTCGTGGCCGGAGCCATAACTTCGGGTGCGGAACTTGCCGCCGGGAGAGGTTCCGCAATTCTTGTTGGGGCAGGGGTGGCTGCGCTGCAAGCCGTGAAGATCAGAACAAAAAGCATGGAAATGGAAAGCGAATTTTTCATGGCTAGCTCCTATTTGAGTTAATTTTACACCGCCGATGTAAAATTTTACCTATGCGGGTGTAATCAGCTTGTAAAATTTTACCAATTTACAAGCCTGTAGATGATGGACGAAAACCGGAAGTGGAAAATCGCAGTATACTTTACGTATTCAGCGTTGCTGTTGGGCGGTTTCTTTTGGAAAAATTGAAGGCTCCCCATCTTGCGCAGGATCGATTCGAAAATGAGAGGCATATGATCGAAGCAGAGATCACAGCTATCCGCAAGCAGACCACCGAAAAAATCCTGGCCAAACAGGATGATTCATTCCGTTGGGGATTTGATCCAAAAAAAGCCCAGGAGCGCCCGGAGTGTTTGTACTATTCGCCAAATTTTAAATCCACATTATGGACGTTAGTCCTGCTCGCCGATATCCAGGCCCCGGTTGACCTCCCGCAGATCAATGCCTCCATCCGCCTGATTACGGAGCATTTTTATGATCCTGAACACGGGATTTTCAGGTTGCCGGGCATGGATCATTTTCCCATTCCCTGCCTGAATGGCAATATGATCTATCTTCAGCATTATTTCAAGAATTCTAATCCTGAGGCGATGGATAAAACCCTCGGTTTTTTCTCCGCGTACCAACGCTTTGACGACGGTGATTTCAAGACCCCGAAAGCCTATCCGTACTGTGCAAACAAATCCTGCTACGGAAAGCATAGCTGTTATTGGGGAGTGACCAAACTGTTTAAAGGAATTTCGTTCATTCCAAAAACTAAAAGAACCCAGGCAACCCAACGATTAATCGAAAATTGTATTGATTTTGTTTTAGAGCACGAGGTATGCTTCAGATCCAATCACCGTGACAAATTCCTTCATGAAGATATTGGCAACCTTACCTTCCCCAATTTTTACAAGAGTGATTTCCTTGAAATCTTGTGGCTGTTAGCCAGGGAAGAAGTACATGACAAGAAGATGTCACGCGCCCTGGAGTTGTTGTCCTGCAGAATGAAAGCAGGCGGCATCTGGGAACTTGAGAAATCCCTGAATATCATCGCTTCAATTGGCCAAAAAGGCTGCGCCAATGTTTTTATCACCGAAAGAGCCAGCGCGGTACTTGATTATTACCGGCAGTGATGGAACTACAGATGGAACTACCGCTTCGCGTGGTGGAACTACTGGTGGAACTACCGCTTCGCGCGCTTCGCGTGATTGCGTTGTCAACTCAAAACCGCCTTGTGATAAAATCGGGT
>CAZHWV010000112.1:0-4109 GCA_964536185.1 uncultured Anaerolinea sp.
CTTCTCTGACTGTTCGAACTTTGTGTACCCTTCCAGGCGAGAAAGAGGACGCTTTTTGCCAGTCTTGATAATGTTGACTTTCGCACTGGCAAAGGTCAAATCTCCGGCACCATTAAAACTTTTTCCGAACAAATCGGCTGGATTGACTCCACGGTTTTCAGCATAACGCCCATAAGCGCTGTGGCCTTGCCCAAACGGAATTGCCACCACATCCGGACGAATGGCCGGATAGATCAAGACCGATACTTCCAATTCACCAAAAGCTGAAACCACCTTGACCACATCGTCATTGGCTATCCCCAACTCTTCCGCAGTCTTCGGGTTGATTTCGATCCAGGAATTCCACATCACTGTTGTCGTTGGGTCGGGGGATTCTTGCAGCCAGGGTTTGTTCGCTCCCGCTTCACCCAACACCGGCGAAACATACGGGTAAAGAATAAACTCGCCCTGGCCCTCGAACTGTGCAGGGGGGATATTCAATACCTGGTCGAGCGCGCCCGCCGCAACCGGCACACCCAGGCTGCTGCTGTTTTGCCACCAGCCTCCAAACTGCTGGAATGCGACCCAAAATCCGGGCATGTCTGCCGCTGAATAGAAACCATCGCGCGCATCCACCAACCCGGCCAATTTGTTCTGAATAAATTCAACTTCATCTTTGAAAGCCAGCGCAGCCATGCCGCCGGCCTGGGCGCCGGCTGCCAATAAGACATCCGCTGTTGCCCGGGTGTTGAAATAAGGAGCGACCACCGGCTGTGAACCGGAGAGCGCCGACTGCCCGGATCCGGTCTGGACCCGTTGGTAACCAAACGACTCCAGGCCAGTATGGTCGGGAAAGACATAGTCGGCTAACAAGGCCGTTTCATCTGGAAACGAGGCAAACGAGATCACATTCGGCACTTGGCTCAACGCGCTTTCAAAGGCTAAAGAACCTGGTAATTCGAAAACAGGATTCACACCGTGAATGAACAAGGTCTTGATCTTCCCTGATTTCATTCTCTCAACCAGCTCAGCCATCTCCTGGGCGTTCGCCCCGCCCTGATAACCTTCGGCGAGCGGCGAGTCAGGTGTCAAAAATACACCCCCTGGTTTGCCCAGGTTATCGGCAAGCGCATTCAAGGTCAGGATGGCCGTAGCGGTTTCAAGGCCATTGCTTTGGCCAAGCGCAGCGCCAGGTGGAATGGCCAATGGACTCTGCGCGCCTCCAAAAATCTGTGCCAGGCGCTCGAGTGTTTCAGGCGCTATCCCCGCCAGGTTGGAAACGTTAGCCAGATCGACATTTGCAAAAGCGGTTGGCGCGGTTCCAAATTTTTTTTCTGCAATCAGTTTACCCAGCGCCGCGGCGACCAGACCTTCAGTACCCGGCGCGATTGGGATCCATTCATCGGCCTTCATGGCTGTCTGCGACATGCGTGGTTCAAAGTGGACAAGATAGCCCCGGCGGTTAGTACCCTGGCGCATCTTAGCAAACCCACGGGTGTAGGCCACCGGCGAGAGCCATGTTTCCAGGAAATTTGCGCCGAAAGAAAAAGTCACATCGGCCTCAGCCAGGTCAAAATAGAGCAGGTCGGGTTTACCAAAAACTGCGCGGGCAGCCTGGCGCAAAGTGGCCCGGGCTTCAAAAAGCCCCAGGGCGCCATAGCGCACCGGAGCAGGCGCGCCAAGTGATTTGCACAGGTCGGTGACCAAATCGAACAGGTGATCCGCCCCCAGCCCAACCAGGAAGGCGATCCCTTCGGCAGGGCTTTTAAGCGCATTCGCGACCACGCCGATCGCCGCATCCCATTCCATTTCCGTAAAATTCTTCTCACCCCGGGTATGTTTGCCAGGGTTTTGGATACGGTCAGGGTTATACAAGCCTTGCAGGGTAGCCTGCCCGCGCGCGCAAGTTTTGCCCAGGTTGAGCGGGTGATGCTGATTGCCTTCTGTCTTCAGCGCGCGTCCTTGCATGGTTCGGACGACCAGCCCGCAACCGGCAGCGCATTCTCGGCAGGTGGTGGCGTAATATGTACTCTGGCCATTGTAGTTATATTCCGGCATTTTGGTATATGGTTCGCGCGAAGTGTAGCGCGATGCCGGTCCACATCCGGTCAGCACCGTGGTGATCGCAGCGCCTGTGCCAGCAATTTTCAAAAAATCGCGCCGGGTAATTTTTTCAGTCATAGCTTATCGTTCCTTTGCATCCAGGTTAACCACTCAGCAGAACCTTTTTCCGCTTATCAAAAAAGCGTCGAGAGCTTGAGCAGGTACGCATTAATAATGGCAAGTGCTGCAGTCCAGCAGCTTGGTGCGCTTGACTGGATCGTTCTCGGTCCTGGACTTATGGCAGTTGATGCACCAGCCCATATTAACCGTCTGTTCGATCGTCGCCACAGTCTTTTTACTCATATCACCGTGGCAATTTTCACAATTCACTCCAGCAGCAATATGCGGGCGGTGATTGAAATGGACAAAATCGGGCACCTGATAAACCGGAACCCATTCGATTGGTTTGTCTGCCAGCACAAAGGTATTAAGTTTTTTAAGTTCAACAGGCCAATTTTCAACCGGCACCGGCGGCTGGAAGTATTTCTTCAATTGTCCGTGGCAAGCCCAACATTTCTGTTGGCTCGGTAAGCCCGCGGAAGCCTGCCGCCATGCGCCTGGGTGGCAGTACAGGCATGGGATCTGCAAATTCACATGGGTGCTGTGCGGAAATAAAATGGGTTGGGCAGGTGGAATCTGGGTCTGATATATTCCCCATGCCCCGGCGCTGACGAAAACCAGGAATGCGACAAGCATTGCGATTTGCACACCCGGGTTTTTGAAAAACTCCAACAACTTCGGCATAATCTCTCCTGCGATATTTTCACTGCGCATTGGTGGTATTTGTCGATCCCGTGGCGACCGGGGTTGATCAATAAATCCAGCCTGACTGGTTCCCAGTCAGGCTGGATTTATTGATTGTTCAATTACGTTTTCGCAGCGCCCCCAACAATCATGGCGCCGATCAGGACCAATCCAAGCAAGAAAAGGAGGCTTATTCCGAGCATTCCGAAAACAGCCCCTAGACCGGTAAGAATCCCACCCAGCACGCCGCCTTGCGGGCCGCCCAACCTGGGTGATGTCTGAGAACCAGCGCCGGCATTTGTAGCCTGGCCAGTTTCCGTGCCTGTCGGCAGGCTCTGGGCATAAACCAGGATATCCACGCTGTCAGCAGCTTCCCAACCTAATTCACGACCCACCGGCATCTCCTTGATCCCGGCCACCCCAAAACGGGTGCGGTGCAAAAAACGGTACGGATCGCGGTTGGCCACTGATCCGATATATTCATTCAGACCTTCGACGCGGAAAACGATCAGTTTGCCATCTACGCCGTGACATTGCGAACAGCTTTCATCATATCGTTTTTTGCCATTCTCAATATTTCCACCAATTGCTTTACGCGTGTCAGCGTCTACGGTGGCATTGTCATCCTGCAAGCCATCCTTTAGAAATTTGGCCAATTTTTCAAGATTTGAATCATCCAGATATTTCGAGAAGTCGTGCGACGGATCCTTTGAGCCCTTCAAGTGGTCTACAATTTCCGAATTCGTCATTCCGGCTGCCAGTTTCATCACATTCGGAAAGCCGGTGGCATGTGACCCAGAGCGATAAGCTCCTTCGGAACCCTTGTAGTCCCAACCATGGCACTCGGAACAACGCCACGTATCGGGTCCGGAGCGAGTGTTACTCGACTGCCGTTCCCAGATGGGCATATTTCCGCCAGGCGCGCTCAAATCGAGCGCGGCATACCAGCGATCATATAGTTGTGCTCCGCTGGTGATATCGTCAACCGGCGCCTGAAAGTTGCGCGCGCTTACTGTACCAGCTCCCCAGAGCAGCATGGCAACTGTCAAAATAAGTATGCGAATGGATGGACGCAAGCTTCACCTCTCTCATCCTGCCATGCAACCCAAGGTTATTGGCGCACAGCAGAAATACATCGGTTGTTGAAAATTGGTATTTACAAAAATTGCATGGTTATTCTGAATTTGGGATAAACATGACCCTTTTGGATTATACATGACAAGTAATAATTTTATAAGAATTACCTGAATTAGCTCATGATATACTGGGGTGAAACTTTATCA
>CAZHWV010000112.1:4119-14384 GCA_964536185.1 uncultured Anaerolinea sp.
CCCGTTTTGATGAATTGCTAATGACAAAAAAAATCCGCTTTTTCGCAATTCTCTTGATCCTGGTCTCACTCTCCTTCCTGAGCCTGTCCTCGCTGAACGCGCATCCATTTTTGGAGCCAACTGCCACGCCCGGGCTGAAAGCCAGAACAACCGAGCTATCTTTGGAAGCGCAGGCCGGGCACGGTGATGGGATTATGTTTTTGGGAATAACAATTTTTGTTTTTATTGCTGTGCCAATCATGATCAGGCGTATCCTTGATTTAAAGTCTTCCTCATGATGCGCCTCACCCGCCCCAACTTTTACCAGCGGCAGTGATCTGACCTGTTTAAATATGAAAAGGACGCGGAGTTGTCTCCGCGCCCTTTTTTCATGCCTATCCAATGTTTTGAGTTCTTTACAAAACCACCAGCCCATGCCTTACCCCGGAACGCACAGCCTCAGTACGACTGGAAACGCCCAGTTTGGAATAAAGCGAAGACAAATGAAACTTGATGGTATGCTCGCTGATGCCCAACCGCGCCGCAATTTGTTTGTTTGCAAGCCCTTGGGCTGTTAACTGCAGGACCTCGATCTCGCGATCTGTCAGGGTCTGCGGCGGATATTCGCTTTCATCCGGCCCGGGTAACTGATTGCGCGAAAATAATTTGCGCACTAGGGTCGGCGCGCCGACCCACATGCCTTCGGCCAGCGCGCGAATGGCGATATTCAGTTCAGCCTCGCTGGCGTTGATTGGCAGCGCGCCCCAAGTTAAAAACTCAAAGTTGAGAAGTCCCTGGATATCGGCAAGCTCATCTGTCAAGTACAAAACAGCCTGGGCATTTTCGAGGCCAGCCATGTCTGTAGGCGAAACCAAAACAAGCACATCCAGCGGGTCTGCCGGTAAATCCTGGCTGCGGGCAACCGCAGACATAACTATCAAGTCAGGCAGGGCTTTAATTACCTCACGTAAACCTACACGCATCGCCATGGTTTCTGCAACCACGCCTACTTTGATCAAATTACTTCTCCAATTTAGCGCCGGCCATGCCTGTGACCGTGATGGTTATGTTCGGGTTCCGCATCCGGCTTGTGTTCATCGATAACCACAGGTATGCTTTGCGGCAGTCCGCCGCGCAAAACTTCCACTGGGCTGGCTTTTCCGACCACATCGCCAGACAGGTTGCTGAATAATTCATCGTGATCAGAAACCGGGTGTCCGTTAATTCCGATCAGCGTATCTCCGACCAATAGACCGCCTGATTCTGCCGGACTATTCTTTTCCAGGCCAACAATCAACAATCCCGTGTGTTGTTCGCGCTGAATTGCCGTTTGCGCTGCTGGGCTGAGTTCCACAGGTTGTGAACGAATCCCCAGGTACCCGCGTTTGATTGATCCATTTTTGGCAAGTTCCTCTGCCACCTTCCAGGCATTTTCGACCGGTATCGTGATCGACAGGCCGCGACCAAACCCAGAGGTGTTGATTCCAAGGATTCGACCTTCCGCATCGACGAGCGGGCCGCCTGAAAATCCCGGATAAGGCGTGGTATCGGTGCGATAATATCGTTCCAGGATTCCACGCTGAGTTCGCACCGGCTTGCTGATGGCGCTGAGCACGCCCAGGCTGGCTTCGATGCCATCCGCAGATGGGCGTCCGAGAGCCAGGACAATTTGCCCAACCTTTGGATCAGAGGCTTTTTCTGCCGGGTGGGCAGAAGCTTTTTCAAGCTTGAGTACCGCCAGATCCGAGGCCGGATCACGCCCGGCAAGTGTGGCCTTCAATTCCGTGCCATCTTCCAGGATCACGCTGATATCTTCATCGCGCTCGACGACATGATCCGCGGTAAGGATCAGGTCGGTGGCGAAGGCGATGCCACTGGCTGGCATCCGCTGGCGCGCGTTAACCATTACGGTGGATTTGCCGGCTTTTTCAGCTGCCGCAGCGAATGAATTGGAAAGTTCGAGCATTGTGTTTGACATTTTTTTCTCCTTTGTTGTCTCTCAAAGGATACTCGTTGTCCTGGGAAGGCGCATCACCGGATTGGGTGGATCCCACCTGGACGAATAGCTAGGGGACTTGCTTTTTGTTTCCCATGAATTCTTGCGCAGTGGCGTGACCAAGCTGGCTGATGCCTTCACGCTTGATCACTTTCCAGATAGTCAGAAATAATATTTTAATGTCCAGCCAGAAGCTCCAATTGTCCACATACCAAACATCAAGACGGAATTTTTCTTCCCAATCGAGCGCATTCCGCCCGTTGACCTGCGCCCAGCCGGTGATACCGGGTAAAACCTCGTGGCGGCGCGCCTGCTCAGGGCTATAGCGTTCCAGATACTGGACTAATAATGGGCGTGGACCCACCAGGCTCATCTCTCCGCGCAAAACATTGAAAAGCTCAGGCAGTTCGTCAAGGCTGGTAGCGCGTAAAAACCGACCCAGGCGGGTCAATCTCTCTTCATCCGGCAACAGGCTTCCATCGACTGCGCGCGTGTCGGTCATCGTCCGAAATTTGTATATATGGAATATGTGCCCTTTATAACCGGGCCTTTTTTGTCCAAATAAGACTGGTTTGCCGTGCTGGATACGCACCAGGAGGGCCACAAGCAACAAAATAGGCAAAAATATCATAAACAGGCTGGCGGCCACCAGAAAATCGAATATTCGTTTGCCAGGATGAACATTGGTTGGATACATTGCTGAAATTCTACCAGAGTTGTGTATAATCTTAATATAGAGAAGATAGGAGTATGCCATGAACGAAAAAATTCTCATTATCGAAGATGATCAGGCAATTTTGAAACTTCTGCAGCGCGGGCTGGCCTACGAAGGCTATGCTGTGGATGTGGCAACCGATGGTCGCACAGGTTTAAACCTGGCGCGAGACCATAGCCCCGATCTTGTTGTTCTGGATTGGATGCTGCCAGGCATGGATGGGCTGGAAGTCTGCCACCGCTTGCGCATGGGCGGAAGTATGCCCGTGTTAATGCTTACGGCCAAGGATACCATTCAAGACCGCGTGCAGGGCCTGGATGCTGGCGCCGATGATTACATGGTCAAGCCCTTTAACCTGGATGAGCTGCTTGCGCGTATTCGCGCCCTCCTGCGCCGTACCCAACCTGAGCGCATCCAGGTGCTGAAATTTATCGACCTGACCCTGGATACCGGCTCGCGTGAGGCTACCCGTGGCAGTAAGATCATCCAATTAACCGCCAAGGAATATGAGCTATTGGAATTGTTCCTGCGCCATCCTCGACAGGTTTTAACCCGGGAAGTCATTTTTGACCGCGTCTGGGGTTACGACTTTGGCGGCGAGAGCAATGTGCTCGAAGTTTACATCCGTTATCTTCGCCAAAAGCTGGAAGTTAATGAAACCCTTCCGCGACTGATCCACACCGTGCGCGGCGTGGGCTATGTGCTGCGTGAAGCCCCATAAACAGCAGCATTGGTGGAATCCTGAGGGGTAGGCAAAAATTTATCGCAATAATCTTTTGAATCCGCGAGCTTCGCGTTCTCTTTTCTTTTGGTTAAGGTCCTTATGTCATTGCGCGCTCGACTTACCTTGCTGAATTCCACCCTGCTTGGTGGTGTCCTTTTGTTGTTCGGCGTTCTTGTTTACGTGCTGGTCAGCGCGCTGCTCTTTGACCAGGTGGATCGCACCCTGAACCAGACAGTCCAGGTTATTCTTTCAAATTCGAAGGTCGGTTCGGTAGGGGAGCTCAACGTTGTCACCCTGCCTTCGCTTGAACTGACCGCCAGCGTATATGTTCAATACTGGGACCGGGATCGAAATCTACAAATGGCTTCCCCTGGGATCCGCGACCTGGCCCAGCCGCTCGATCCAGCGGGGTTGAATTCATCCAAACCTGTTTTTCGGGATGTTTTCATCCGTAATATCCATTTGCGTGTTTTAACCGTCCCATTACTGGCCGGTCAGCGCTCAGTCGGCATCCTCCAGGCGGCCACAAACCTGGGTTTGGTCGACAGTGTTCGTAATAACTTGCTCTCGATCCTGGTCGGCCTGACAGTAATCTCCATGCTGATGGCAGCTGGGGCTTCCTGGTTATCGATCCGCCAGGCGCTTTCTCCCCTGGCAACTGTTACCCAAACTGCCGAGCAAATCACGCGCGCCGATGATCTTTCCCGGCGCATCCCTTACCTGGCCTCACCGAAAGACGAGATTGGAGCTCTCATCCGCGCCTTCAACCACACCCTGGAGCGGCTCGAGAATCTGTTTACTTCCCAACAGCGCTTTTTAGCCGATGTATCCCATGAGCTGCGTACCCCCTTGACGGTCATCAAAGGGAACGCCGATTTGATCCGTAAACTCGGGCCGGATGATGAATCGTTGGATACGATCAAGGATGAAGCCGACCGTTTGACCCGCATGGTCGGAGACTTGCTGCTGCTGGCGCAGGCAGAATCGGGCAAGCTCCCGCTGACCATGTCGCCGGTTGCCCTTGATGAGCTTTTGACGGATGTTTTCCAGCAAATGCGCATTTTGACAGGGGAGAAAGTCCGCCTGAAGTTAACCGATATTGATCAGGCAGTTGTCTCGGGCGATCGTGACCGTTTAAAACAGGTCCTGATCAACCTGGCCTCGAACGCTATTCACTATACCCCGGCGGGTGGAGAGGTGTATCTGAGCCTGTCCAAATCAGGAGATGTAGCGCGCATTGTTGTTCGCGATACCGGACCGGGAATTCCGCCTGGAGATCTACCGCATATTTTCGACCGTTTCTATCGTGGTGAAAAATCGCGGACACGCTCCAAGACCAGCGGTTTTGGCTTGGGGTTGTCCATTGCGAATTTTATTGTTGAAGCGCATGGGGGACGCATCGAGGTTGATTCTCACGAGGGGCAGGGCACCATCTTTGCGGTCTATTTACCCCTGGTTGATGATAAGAGGTAGCGCCTGTTATTGCGAAATTCCCAATCTCTGGCCGGCTTTCCGGCACAGGCTCAGCCCGCCGGCAGCCAGCCATTCGTCTAAACGAGCCGAGACAGTTGCGTTTTGGAGCGCGTCAGCATAGATTCCGCTGCCCCAATAAACATAGCGAATTGTTTCTGCCGCCCAACTGGATTCGGGTCGACCGATGACGCTGATACCGCCGTTATACCCGGCCAGGGCCAGGCGCGCATCCCCACCCGAGCGCTCAAGCGATTTTGCCAGATAGTTTAAACCTCGCAGCGCATTAATATCTGGATCGAAAGCATCCTCATACGCCAAAAAATGAAAAGGCATCACCTGGAATAACCCGGAGGCACCCGCGCCGGAACGCGCATCCGGGTTCCCGCAGGATTCTATCTGCATGACAGTCGCGGCGATATTGGCATCAACGCCATGCTCAACAGCCCAGGCGGCGATACGCGCAGACCAAAATTGGATTTCGGGTGTGAACAATGCTGCCAGCCTCCCGCTGCCACTCAGCGCAGGGCCACTTTGCGGTTGGGCTTCAAAGGTTGTCAACCCGTTGGCGCCAACAGCCAGCAAGAGCCCAAAGCACAGGATCACCAGCGGAGGGATCAAAAAACCAGACAGACAGCCGCTGGAAGGGTCTGTCTGTCTGCTCTTTCGATTGTTTACCGGTTCAGAGCGTGAATAGGTCATAGGTTCAACAAGGTCGGTTTGAAGTACGCTCGGTAATGATTTGAATAGGGATCAAAATTAGCCACGTTTTTCGAATTGTTCCACTTGCAGGCTGCTGGCCAGGTTGTGATAAGTGGGTTCTGCCGGGCGAGCATAGCCATTTTCGGTGGTCTGGGCAGGCTTAGGCTGTGGTTTGAAGCTGGAAGCTGGCGCCAGGATCGGGCGGGCAGCCAGTGTTTGGGCAACCGGCGAGGACGGGCGCGGATGGTAGTCGTTCCGGGCTGGATATTGCTGCTGCTGCTGCGCCTGTGGTATTGGCCGGCGTGCCCGGTTATCAGGCTGCCCAAACATGCGTTCCCCGGCCAGCGAAAAGGTTCCAATAATCATGATCCGGATGACCCAGACCATGACAGCCACGAATATCGGCACGACGGATTGGATCGTGGCGCTGCTAATGACTGCCGTGCCCTGGCTGACGTGATTGGCGATGGCGACCGAAACACCCCACCAGGTAAGCGTTGCATTCATGGCCGCAGCCAGAATCCATGCGCCGAACAGGTACCAGACCTCGGCAGGTTCATCTGCCCCTTGTTCTGGCGTAAACAGGCGGGCAACCCCGGCGAAATCGATACCACAAAACGCGATTGATAAAATGGTCGCCCAGCGAATGCCGGCAAAGGTCAAGGAGCCTAACACGTCATTCAAGGCGAACTCGGTCGTAGAGTAATTGAAGATTTCGAAAGCCAGGAGGGCGCCGATGATCATCAACCCAAAAACTTTACTCCGCTGGCTGACGATCGAGCTGATCATTTTGCCCATATTCAGGTCGAACGGCTTGGAACGAATAGCGTTATTCATACGAATCTCCTTGTTTGAACAAGTATTAGAATGTTTGTTCTAGTACAATTATAGAATATATATTCTATAATTGTCAAGGGCCAATCTTTACCGGGGGATTGCTTGTCTTGACGAAAGTACCAATGCAAAAATTAAGGACATTCTCCCCATCCTGCGGCACAACCCGAAAGGAATCAGTTTCAATGACCTTTCAAATATCTACGCCCTGCCACGGCAGCGTAACTGTGAAGCGGCTGCCCTGGCCTGGTGCGCTCTGCACCGAGACGCTGCCGCCATGCAGCTCGGTCAGACGTCTCACCATCGCCAGTCCCAGTCCGGTGCCCTCATATTGGCGCGCCAGCCGCGCATCCAGCTGGATGAAGGGCTGGAAAAGGCGCGGAAGATCTTGCTCTTGAATGCCGATGCCGTTATCCCAGACGGTGATTTGCACCTGACCCACAGTCCGGTCGCCGCGCGCTTCGATGCCAAAGCTGCCGTTTTTTGGCGTAAACTTGACCGCGTTGCCGAGCAAGTTGACCAGGATCTTCTGCAAGCGGCGCGCATCTGCACTGATCACGATGCTTTCCGGGATGATTGAGAGGCTGGACTGCAAGCCTTTGGCCGCGGCCTGGCTCTCTGTCAGTTGCAGGCTGGACAGGCAGATTTCTTCCAGTGAGCAGGGATTCAAGGATAGGTTAACCTTGCCAGACTCGATCATGGAATAGTCAAGCATGTCATTGATTATTACCAGCAGACGTTGGCCGCTCTTGTGGATGTTAGTGAGGTAGCTGCTTTGTTTCTCATTCAGTGAGCCAATATGCGGCATTTGCATCACTTCCGAGAGGCCCAGGATGCCGGTCAGTGGGGTGCGCAGTTCGTGGCTCATGCTGGCCAGGAATTCATCCTTCATGCGCGCGGCTTTTTCGAGATCCAGGTTGGCGGCACTCAGCTCGGCAGTGCGTTCCTGCACGCGCTGCTCGAGCAGGTCATGCGCCTCGAGCAAAGCCTGCTCAGCCTGCTTACGCTCGGTGATGTCACGATTGCTCTCGCGGCGACCCAGCCACAACCCACTTTCACCGAATACAGCCGTACAGCAATGGTTTATCCAACGGATTTCGCCTTTTGCCGTGATAATTCGAAGATCGAGACTTAAGTCTTGTTTTCTGGATCCATTACCACTCTCGTGAAAGTGTGCAATCACTGCCGCCTGGTCATCAGGGTGCGTGATTTCCGCAATAAGATTCGAGTCAGCGATAAACTCGGCTGCCGTATGTCCGGAAATTCGTTCACAAGAAGGCGAGACGTACAAATATGTGCCATTCGGCGCGCGCCACGCTTCCCAGTCGTAGGCAAAATCAGCGACTGTACGATATTTCTCTTCACTCGCGTTTAACTGATCTTCCGCTTTTATTCTTGTGATAAACATATCTATTTGCCTTGAATATATCTCAATAAGGGCATCGTTTTCAAAGCGCTTGCCGGTAGACATGATCAAGGTGAAATCGCCAATCACTTGATTTTTCGCAATTACTTTAATAACAGCAACTTCTCCCATGTCGATTAGCTTCGCAATTGTCTTGACAATTATTTCGGGCACAACACTTCCTGTCAGTTCGCTCATCGACGAAAAATGCGAAACTATCTGTCCTTTTAGTTTTTCATTTTCAGTGGAGTAATTATTCCATTCCTTTCCTACAAGCTCAAAACCCATAATTTTAGATACTTTTTTTAGATTATCTTTCATACCTGCAACTGCAACAGTAGTATATTTTCCAGTACTTTCATCAAGCAACGTTAAAACTCCGTATTTTGCTTTCGATAAAAAGATAAGATTTTCTAAAATTTTTGGATAAGTAACTTGATCGGACCCTGTTTTTAATAATTCTTCAGTAAAAATTATCATTTGTTCTAACATTTTTTCTTTTTCGCCCAGCGCATTTTCTGCCTGTTTGCGCGCGCTGATATCATGCGCGAGCGCAAACATGACTTTGCGCCCTTGCCAAACATACGGACCTCCGACAATTTCAACTGGGAAGACAACCCCATCCTTCTTACGATGATAACGTAGTGGGATGAAGATCGTGCCTTCACGGGTTGCTCGTGTGGTCGCGGCATCCGAAACCTGATGTTCAGCCGTAATGTCGTGAATCGTCATCCCAGATATGAGTTCTTCACGGCTGTAGCCATACAGTTGCGTATATGCCCCATTCACGTCGAGAAGTTCAAGCGTTTCGAGATCAAAGATGCAGATTGCGTAGATTTCATTGTGGAAAACAACCCGATACTTTTCTTCACTTTCGCGCAGTTCAGCCGTCAACTGCTCAGCCATCCGGCGCGCATTGACGCGTGTTCTGAGCAGAGAAACCGTCAGCCCAAACAAAAGCAAGCTGATACTCGTCCCGCCCAATAAAACAAGCCAGAAACTGCTGTAATCTGCTGTAGATGCCAGCCCGCCAGGCTGGGAGAAGCGCAAGGTCCAGCGGCGTCCGGCGAAATTCACAGAAGTGAGTTTGGAAATCGACGCTGTGGAAGCCAGCGCCTTATCCGCAGCGCTCTGACTGTCGTACAGCAAGGTATCTGTGGATAGCACATCACCATCATAGATCTGCAAGGCAATTTGCCTTTCCTTCTGTCTCACATCCAAGCCATCCAGGGTGCCATTCATCATATCGGTCATGCGATAAGGGCTGTAAACCCAGCCGAGGATGGCGGCGCGGCGTTGTTCGACAGTGTCGATCGGCATCCCATGACGGTAGACGGGGAGGTACATCAAGGTTCCAGCTT
The DNA here is from genome assembly GCA_964536185.1 of uncultured Anaerolinea sp. Classification (GTDB taxonomy): domain Bacteria; phylum Chloroflexota; class Anaerolineae; order Anaerolineales; family Villigracilaceae; genus UBA5195. The sequence goes on from CAZHWV010000112.1 coordinate 13,306, forward strand.
GAACATCCTGCCCGGTCTCCTGTACCAGGATGACTTTCCCGGAGAGTACGGCGATATTCTCATCCCGAGCCTGCTCCATCGCTGCACGGCGTATGGGTTCGGAAAACATATCATAGCCAAAAGCGCGCAGATTCCGATCTAAAAAAGGTTCAAGAAAAATAATAGAGGAGTAGATGTCCCTTTCGCCTGCGGGCGTTACGGTATAGCCGGGGAAGCCTTCACTGCGAATCTCTTGAATGTGTTGGTCCAATTGCTCGGGCGGAATCAAGAGCGCGAATCCAATGCCCTGAATGCCGGGCAACTGCTCTTCGATCTGGAAATGTTGTGTGAAGACGCGCCAATCCTCACGCGTGACAGTTTCTGTTGCATCAAAGAGCCCCGCACCGCCGTGCAAAAGCTGGGCGCTGGCATTCAGCCGGTTGGCAATGTGGAGCTGGATCTCGTTGCAGATAAAGTCGAACTCATGCTGCGCGGCTGCTTCCACGTCCGCTTTGACATAAAGCGAGGCGAGCACGGTAAAGACCAACCCGAATACCAACACACCTAATGTAAGCCAAAGATTGCGTGGATTTGTGGCGCGCAGAAAATTGATTACTCGCCTGCGCGTTGATAGATGTGGAATCGTCTTGGCATCATGCTCTGTCTGATTCATACCTTTCACATCCTTGTTGATGTTAGAGAGTTGCATTGGTCAAAACAAAATGGCCAATCCCAATCATCCTGTAGTCCTTTACCAGCTATTCAAGATCCTATTTGCTTTAAAAATCGTTACTGCACAGACGTGAGATGTGCCGGTCACAGCAGCCTGGCAACCGCAACCATGACCACCGCCAGCTTCTCTTCCACCTGGGCCAGAAGATCCTCGTAGACAGGCTCATTCACTTGAGCGATGGCACTTTCAAGTTGTTTTGCCACCGCACCCAATTCGTCTGCGCCAACCGAGCCAGCCAGCCCTTTGAGCGTATGCGCCAGCCGCCGGGCAAGTTCCAGGTCATTGCTCTCCAAGGCTGAGCGGATCGCCTGCACATCCTGCTCATGCTCAGCGTGGAACATCAACAGCATTCGGCGATACAGCACTT
>CAZHWV010000113.1:0-14345 GCA_964536185.1 uncultured Anaerolinea sp.
CGAAAGTTTCGTGCAATGATGGTCACTGCGGTGCCTGCTCGGTCATTGTGGATGGCAAATTAACGCTCGCCTGTGTCACCAAGATGAGCAAAATCCCTGATGGCGCGGCAATCACCACCGTTGAAGGCATTGGCACCCCTGAAAAGATGCACCCGATCCAGGTAGCGTTTGCCGTTCATGGCGCAGCACAGTGTGGTTTCTGTACTCCGGGTATGGTTGTTTCAGCCAAGGCTCTCTTGGATGGCAACCCCAACCCCACCCGCGATGATGTGCGCACCTGGCTGACCAAACACCACAATGCCTGCCGCTGCACTGGCTACAAACCGATTGTGGATGGCATCATGGATGCCGCCAAAGTCATGCGCGGTGAGATGAAACTTGATGATCTCGAATACAAGCTGCCCGCCGATGGCAAGATTTGGGGCGGAAAATATCCACGCCCGACCGCGACGGCCAAAGTCACTGGTACATTAGACTATGGACAAGATCTTGGTCTTAAAATGCCCGCTGGCACGTTGCAACTTGCGCTGGTGCAGGCCAAGGTTTCACACGCTAACATCCTTTCGATTGACACATCCGAGGCTGAGAAAATGCCCGGCGTCTTCAAAGTTGTCACCCATAAGGATGTCAAAGGCAAGAATCGCATTACCGGCCTGATCACTTTCCCAACTAACAAAGGTGATGGATGGGATCGTCCGATTCTGTGCGATACCAAAGTCTTTCAGAGAGGCGATGCGATCGCCATCGTCTGCGCCGACACCATCGAGCAAGCCAAAGCAGCCGCTGAACAAGTCAAAGTGGAATTGGAAGAACTTCCCGCTTACATGAACGCTCCGGCAGCCATGGCCGATGACGCCATCGAAATCCACCCTGGTACTCCCAATGTTTACTTTGAACAGAAAGTGGTCAAAGGCCCCGATACCAAACCCATCATGGAATCGGCCCCCTACGTGGTCAGTGACAGTTTCTATCTCCAGCGCCAGCCACATCTGACCATCGAATCGGACATGGGCTTTGCCTATTACGATGAACAGGGTCGCCTGACCATCCATTCCAAATCGATCGGCTTATACCTGCACTTGTATATGATTGCCCCAGGCCTGGGCGTTGAACCCGATAAATTACGCCTGGTGCAGAACCCGGCCGGCGGCACATTTGGATATAAATTCAGCCCAACAATTGAAGCCCTGCTCGGCGCAGCCTGCATCGCCACACAACGTCCGGTTTACCTGGAATACGATTACCAACAGTACATGCAGTATACCGGAAAGCGCTCGCCAGTTTTCAATACTATCAAGATGGCTGCCGATAAAGACGGCAAAATCCTGGCGATGGAACACGATTACATTGTCGATCACGGTCCCTATTCTGAATTTGGCGACCTGCTGACCCTGCGCGGCGCTCAGTACATCGGCGCTGGCTATAACATCCCCAGCATCCGTGGTCGTGGTCGCACGGTTTGCACCAACCACGTTTGGGGTTCGGCCTTCCGCGCTTACGGCTCTCCTCAAGCATTCCTGGCCTCGGAAAGCCTGGTAGACGAACTGGCGGAAAAAATCGGCATGGACCCGCTGGAATTCCGCTATATCAACGCATATCGACCCGGCTCCACTACCCCGACCGGCCAGGATCCCGAGGTCTATTCTTTGCCCGAAATGCTCGATAAACTGCGCCCGATCTACAAGGAAGCCAAAGAGAAGGCCAAGCGCGAATCGACCCCTGAAAACAAGAAGGGCGTTGGCGTCACCATCGGTATCTACGGCTGCGGCCTGGATGGCGTGGACGGTTCCGAAGCGGATGTTGAACTGACCAAGGATGGCGTAACCATCTACAATACCTGGCAGGATCACGGCCAAGGCGCAGATATGGGCACCCTGGGCACGGCTCACGAAGGCCTGCGCCAGCTCGGCATCACTCCTGACAAAATCAAGCTGGTCATGAATGATACTGGCACGGCGCCCAATAGCGGCCCATCGGGCGGCAGTCGCAGCCAGGTGATGACCGGCAATGCCATCAAAAACGGCTGCGAACAACTTGTCGCCGCCTTAACCAAGAAAGATGGCACTTTCCGCACTTACGACGAAATGGTCAAAGAGGGGTTGCCACTCAAGTACCATGGTAAGTGGAGTGCCTCTATGAATTCCAACTGCGATGCAAATGGCCAGGGTAACCCCTTTGCTATCTACATGTATGGCGCTTTCCTGGCGGAAGTCAACGTCAGCACCAAGACCGGCAAGACCACGGTCGAAGGCATGACGGTCATGGCTGACATCGGCAAGATCAACAACAAGCTGGTGGTCGATGGCCAGATCTACGGCGGAGTCGCACAGGGTATCGGTCTAGCTCTCTCCGAAGACTTCGAGGATTACGATAAGCACAGCACCATGCTGGGCGCCGGCATCCCGTATGCCAAGGATATCCCCGACAAATTCGATATCTACTACTTCGAGAATGCCCGCGATAATGGCCCGTTCGGTGCCGCAGGCGTGGGTGAGCTTCCGCTGACCTCGCCGCATGTGGCGATTGTCAACGCCATCTACAACGCGACCGGTGTGCGTATCAGCCATCTGCCAGCCCGCCCCGAAAAGGTGCTGGCTGGTTTGAAGGAATTGAAGCCCGCGTAATTTTGTTTCACCTACCATCGGAGCGCTCGCGCATGGGCGCGGGCGCTCCGATTATTTCCGAATAAAATATGGTCGCTCAGCCAGGTGTCCAGCAAGGTTACAATAGAATTATCCTTTGCTCCCTTGGTGACGTTGCGTAAACTGGAAACACATTTACCCACAGGGCACTTCGTTTATGGATCAAAAAGAATTACGAGAACAGGAAAATCGCTGCATCCAGGAACAAGCTCCCGCCTGCACTGCTGCCTGCCCTGCGCATGTGGATGCGCGCGGCCTGGCGGCAGAACTTGCGAAGGGAGACTTTGCTGCGGGATATAAGCTTTATCGTAAATCCGTCCCGTTTCCAGGGATTATCAGCCACATTTGTGACCAACCCTGCCAAGCAACATGCTTGCGACGCAACAGCGGTCCCGGATCTAGCACGGGGCGTAGAGACCTGGGCGGTTCAATTGAAATCGCTGCGCTGGAACGCGCCTGCCTAGAATTTGGTTCCCGGGATGCCGAGGCCATCAAACCTCTGCCGCGCAAACCGAAAACTGTCGCCGTCATTGGGGCGGGCATCAGCGGGCTGACCGTTGCCCATGATCTGGCGCGCAAAGGCTGGGGCGTGGTCATCTATGAAACCAGCGACCGTATCGGCGGCGGGTTGTGGCAAACTCCACCCGACCTGCTGCCGCGCAACGTACTGGTTAATGACTTAAATATCATTGAGACTCTCGGTGTTGAAATCCGCTTGAATACGGTTGTTGGGCGAACGGGTGGAAACGGCCACAGCACCTTTTTGGCGCGCCTGTGCGCTGAATATGATGCCGTTTTTCTTGGCATCGGCGCCCATTCCAACGATATTCCCGACCTGAGGCTTGATGAAAATGGCCAGGTGGCAGTTGATCCATTCACCTTTCAAACCAGCCTTGAAAAAGTATTTGCTGGTGGCGATGTGTTGCGAGTATCCGCGAATTTCCCAGACTTCAAACCAAAGCACTCTTCAATTTTATCCATCTCGGATGGGCGCCGCGCTGCGGTCTCCATCGACAGGTTCCTGCAAAAGGTCTCGCTGACCGCCTCGCGCAGCAATGAAGGTGCTTATGAAACGCGCCTTTATACCGACACAACAGAGATCCAGCCCCAAGCGCCACTCATCCCTACTGATTTATCCACTCGTTACAGCCGCGAAGTGGCCGAAACCGAAGCCGCGCGCTGTATCCAATGCGAGTGCCTGGAGTGTGTCAAGAACTGTGAATATCTCAAGCACTACAATGGTTATCCCAAAAAATACATCCGCGAGGTCTATAACAATCTTTCGATCGTGATGGGCACACGCCACTCAAACACGTTTATCAATTCTTGTGCACTGTGCGGGTTATGCGGTGAAGTCTGCCCTACCGATGTGGACATGGGCGAGGTATGCCATAACGCTCGCGAACAAATGGTAGACCAAAAGCGCATGCCTGCATCAGCGCATGACTTTGCCCTGCAGGATATGGCTTTCAGCAATGCTGCCTCTGGCAAATTTGCGCTGGCCCGCAACGCGCCTGGGACAGGCAGCAGTTCCTATGCCTTTTTCCCGGGCTGCCAGTTGAGTGGTTTATCGCCGCAGTACGTTGAAAAAGCCTATGATTTTTTACGAAATGCTTTCCCGGACTCTGGTGTTGGCCTGATGCTGCGCTGCTGCGGCGCGCCCGCCGATTGGGCCGGGAATAAGCAGCGTTTCGAAGAATCACGCCAGGAATTCTTGGCTGAACACGAAAAACTCGGCCGCCCCAAGCTTGTGTTGGCCTGTTCAAGCTGTTACCAGGTTTTCCAAAAACACTCCCCAGATGTAGAGATTATCTCCTTTTGGGAAGTGTTCGACAAACTTGGCCCCCAAGAACTGGCCGCTGGGCGGACATTCCCAGCCCCGGTTGCCATCCACGATCCGTGTTCAACTCGTTACGAAAGCGGCATCCAGGATGCCGTGCGTAACATTTTGGGAAAAATGGGCTGTGAAGTGCAAGAGATGGGAAATAGTCGCGAAAAAACCGAGTGCTGTTCCTACGGCGGGCTGATGTGGCTGGCCAACAAACCTGTAGCCGAGAAAGCGGTGCAACGCCGCATAAACGAGAGCCCACAGGATTACCTGACTTACTGCGCCATGTGCCGCGATTTCTTTACCCGGCGTGGCAAGCGCACGCTGCATATCTTTGATTATATTTTCGGGATGACCCCATCGTCAGGTACCGATTTGGCGCTCGCTCCGGCGGTGGGCTTCTCGCAGCGTCACGAGAACCGCGCCCGGCTGAAAGAAAAATTACTGAAAGAACGCTGGAGTGAAACCATGCCTGAGCAAGCCGCCTTTGAATCCATTCGTCTGGTTTTACCTGAAGCTGTGCAGCAGATGGTGGAAGACCGGTTGATATTGGTGGAAGACATGCAAAAGGTGATCGAATATGCCGAGCGCACCGGCAAGCGCATGTTCAACGCAGTCAGCGGGCACTATCTGGCCTATACCAAACCAACCAGCGTCACATATTGGGTGGAATACACTCCACAGGATGATGGTACTTTCCTGGTGCATAAAGCCTATAGTCACCGCATGGAAATCGGCAGGGAGGCGAAAAAATGAGCCAATATGTGGACCTTTCCGCCTATCAGGGTTGGGTTTGCGTGGATTGCGGCCAACCGCTCGTGCCGGGCAAGGTGGATATTTCTTACCTGGGCAACTCATTCCCGGTCGATTTGCTCAAATGTCCCAACTGTGGGCTGGTGCTCATCCCCGAGGAACTTGCGCTCGGCAAAATGGCGGAAGTCGAAAAGGCGCTGGAGGATAAATAGTGGCCCAGCCGATTTACGAAAACGGTTCACTCAGTCAGGTAACGGGTGGCCCTTTACGCCCCGGCGGGCTGGATTTGACTGAGCGGATGCTGATGCTATGTGATTTACCCGTTAACGCGCGCATCCTGGATGTGGGCTGTGGTAGTGGTTCGACAGTTGAAAAGTTGCAAAAAATGGGTTTTCAAGCTGTGGGCGTAGACCGCTCCAAATTGCTTTTACAAACCGCGCTCACCCCGCATCCTAACCTGTTGCTGGCCTGTGGTTGGGGCAAATCGCTTCCGCTGTCAAGCTCTAGAATGGATACCGTCCTAGCGGAGTGCAGCCTATCGGCCATGTCTGATCTTGAAGGGGTATTGGCTGAATTCAAGCGGGTGCTGTGCCCCGGTGGACGACTGGGGCTTAGTGATATCTACGCCCGCGACTCGCAGGGCGGGCAAGCCCTGCGCGCACTTCCGCTCAGTTGCGGTCTGCGCGATGTACTTACTCAAGAAGAGTTAACTGCACGGCTGCAGGCGCTTGGTTTTGAAATCATTGTATGGGAAGATCATTCTGAAACGTTGAAATATCTCGCCGCGCAAATGATTCTGGCGCATGGTTCGATGAGCGAGTTCTGGAGCAAATCTGAACCCGCTGCCAACCCGTTTGAACTTCAGATTGCGATTGGCAAGGCGAAACTTGGCTACTATCTGCTAGTAGCGAGAAAGATATAGGTTTTTCGCGAGCCGTTTGGACGGTTCGCTGTGACATAACCCAAATTAACAGGAGATATTTATGAAACTAAGGAAAATGTGGTTGAACATCAATGGCGTTAATCGGATGTATATGTGCAATCCCGAAAAAGATTCGCTTTCAGATGTATTACGCCGCATTGGGTTAACTGGCACTAAAGTTGGCTGCAACACAGGTGTGTGTGGATCCTGCACAGTCATCTTGAATAACAAACTTGTCCGCTCCTGCCTAAAAAAAGTCAGCACGATCGCAGAGTACAGTACGGTAGTCACCATCGAGGGCATCGGCACGCCCACCAACCTGCACCCGATTCAGGTAGCATTTATGAATCTAGGTGCGGTTCAGTGCGGTTTTTGCACTCCCGGCTTTATTACCTCCACCTACGCCCTGCTGTTGGAAAATAAGAATCCCACCCGCGAAGAAGCGCGCGACTGGTTTCAGAAACATCTTAACGTATGTCGTTGTACTGGGTACAAACAGATTGTAGATGCAGTAATGGCCGCCGCAAAAGTTATGCGCGGTGAAGCAACCATCGAAGAAATCTCCTTCAAAACTCCCGCAGATGGCGAATATTACGGCAAACCCGTTGTCCGCCCAACGGCGCTGGCCAAGGTTTGTGGTCTGGCCGATTATGGCGATGACCAGGAACTTAAGATGCCTGCCGAAAGCCTGCATGTGGCTATTGTGCAGCCTAAACTCGCGCACCATGCGAAAATTTTAAAAATCGATTTCAGCGAAGCCGAGAAGATGCCAGGTGTGGTGAAAATAATCACTCACAAGGAACTCAAGGAAGCTGGCGGCTCCAACGTCATGGCGGAAGGTCAGTTCCACGAGCGCACCACAGTTATGGTTCCGAGCCGTAAGGTGCTGGCTGAAGAGAAAATTTTCCGCTATGGCGATGTCGTCGCTTTGGCAGTAGCCGATACCAAAGACCACGCCCGCGCCGCTGCGGCCAAGGTCAAGGTCGAAATCGAAAAGCTGCCGGAATATCTCAACTTTTTGGATGCTGTCATGCCCGATGCAATGCGCATCCATGAAGATACGCCTAATATTTTTGCCATGCAGCCAGTGCTGAAAGGTGTAGGGCTAGAAGCGCCGTCGAAGGTGGCGGAAGTTATGGATAACTCTACTTACAGTGTCGAGGGCAGCTTCTACTCATCTCGCGAACCGCACCTCTCGATTGAAGGCGTCACCGTTCAGGCTTACTTCGATGAAGACGACAACCTGACCGTTCAATGCAAATCCCAAGGCGTTTATTCTTCACTAGGCCGGATCGGAAGCTCTCTCGGCATTCCTAAGAGCAAAATCCGCATCATTATGAATCCCACCGGGGCAAGCTTCGGCTGGTCGACCAACGCGGGCGATATCTGCCTGGCCGGGGCGGCGGCGGTCGTGACGAAAATGCCGGTCGCCCTTTCGATGACCTATGCCGAGTTTATGCACTTTACCGGCAAACGCTGTCCATGTCACTCGAATGGCCGCGCGGCCTGCGATGAGAACGGCAAAATAACGGCGGTCGAATTCGATTTTGGCATGGATCACGGCGCATACTCCTGGGGCGGCGACGACATTATGACCAAGCAGGTTCGTTTTGCCTTCTTCCCATACAAAGTACCGCATGTGGCCGGGCTTTCGCGGATTGCCAACACCAACCATAATTTTGGCACTGCTTATCGTAGCTACGGCTCCCCACAGGCTTACACATTAAGTGAAGCGCTAATGGATATGCTCGCGGAAAAAGCCGGGATTGACCCCTTCGAATTCCGTTGGCGCAATATTGCGCGCGAGGGCGATACCAACATCAACAGCTATCCTTTCAAACAGTATCCCATGGAAGATATGATGAAGAAAATACGCCCCTTCTATGAAAAAGCTGTCAAGGAAGCCAAAGAAAAGGACGCCCCCGAACTGCGCCGTGGCGTGGGCCTGGCCTGGGGTGGTTTCAATGTTTCGGAAGGCCCTACGGACCGAGCCACCGTTCACCTTGAACTCAACTCCGATAACAGTATTACTAAATTCGATACCTGGCAGGAATTGGGTCAGGGCGGCGACATTGGTTCGCTGATGGTATTACTGGAGGCGCTCAAACCTATAGGAATCACCCCCGACCGTGTCCGGCTTGTCCAGAGCGACACAAAACTCTGCCCTGATAGTGGTATGTCGGCTGGCAGCCGTTCCCATTATATGAACGGTCATGCCACCAAGATCGCCGGAGAAAAGCTGATGGATGCCATGCGCAAACCAGACGGTACCTACCGCACATACAATGAAATGGTCAAAGAAGGTCTCCCAATCAAATATGAGGGCCAATACCTGACCGCAGTCACAGAAGGTCTCTGCCGCCTCGATCCCAATACTGGCGTTGGCGACCCGCACCCGGCGTATACTTACGCCCTAAACCTGGCCGAAGTGGAAGTCGACACTAAAACCGGTAAGACCCGTGTTCTGCGCTTTGTCTGCGTGGATGAAGTTGGCAAAGTCGGTAACATCGATGCAGTTAACGGTCAGGCTTACGGCGGTATCTCCCACAGCATCGGTTTCGCCCTCAGCGAGAACTACGATGATGTCAAAAAGCACGATAATATGGCATCAAGCGGCGTGCCCTACATCAAGGACATCCCCGATGAAATCACCGTCATCCACAACGAAGGCTACGATGTCAACGGCCCCTTCGGCTCATCTGGCGCATCCGAGGCATTCCAATCATCCGGGCACATGGCGGTACTCAACGCAATTAATAATGCCTGCGGTGTGCGCATTTACGAAATGCCCGCCACCAAGGACAAGGTTAAGGCCGGGTTGGATATCCTCGCGCAGGGTGGGAAAATCTTGCCACCCAAGAAATACTTCCTCGGCTCTGATTTGTATGACGAACTGGAAGACATGCAAGCCAATCCCGTAACCTTCGGCGGCGACGATTTCTTCCAGCCGTTAGGCGGTGTCTCAGCCGAACGATTCTTCTAGCCAGATCTATTATTGGTTTCAGAGCGCTGATTACGCCCGGACTGTTTAATCAGATACAGTCCGGGCCAACCAAAAAGAGAGAGACAATTTTGGAACGAGCCACCGGAAAAATTCAAGACTGTCTTCAAAATGAACCGGCTTTTTGCTCTGCCGCGTGTCCGTTTCATTTGGAAATCCGGGACTTTGTAAAAAAAATGCAGCGTGGCGGTTTCAATGCAGCTTACCGGGTTTACCTGAATGCGGTGGGGTTTCCTGCTATCGTCAGCGCCTTGTGCGATGAACCCTGTAAAGACGTCTGCTTGAGGCGGGATAAAGACAACGCCATTTCGCTGCGATTGCTTGAAAAAGCATCCGTGGATTACGCCCGCAACCCAAATCCCAACAATTACAACCTTCCGCCCAAAATCAAAAGCATTGCCATCATCGGGGCTGGCGTCAGCGGGCTGGCCTGCGCGTTGCGTCTGGCATCCAAAAAATACACTGTGACGGTCTATGAACGCTCGAACAGAATCGGCGGCCATCTCTGGGATCGTTTCGCGCCGGATGTGTTTTTGCAAGAGTTCGAGCGGCAGTTCATGTATGAAAAATACACTCTGCATCTAAATGCGGAAATTACCAATCTCGATGATTTGAATTTTGACGCCATCTACATCGCCACCGGAGTCGGCGGTAGCCATTTCGGGCTGGCGTTTGACTCTGGCGGCGCGCTTCCCAATCAGAAATCGGGTGTTTTCCTAGGCGGTTCACTGATAGGTGCGAACAGTATGCAAGCCATTGCCGATGGTTTGCATGTGACTGCGGCGATTGAGTGCTATCTCAAAGTGGGCAGCATGAACCAGCCACATAAAGTCGACGGTACTAAGCTGACACTTGACTCATCCCTGATTACCCGTTCCGAACCGGTTCTGCCCAACGACGGACTGGCTTACACACAAGATGAATCTGTTCTGGAAGCAAAACGCTGCCTGAAATGTTCCTGTGATGCCTGTGTGCGCTACTGCGATTTGATGCACTTTTTTAATAAATTCCCCAAACGTATCGCCGAAGAAGTTGAACTGACCATTCATCCCGGTACGCTGGATGGCAATGGCACCCTGGCAACGCGTTTTATCTCGACCTGTAACCAGTGCGGCCTGTGCAAGGAAGTTTGCCCCATCGATATTGATACCGGCGAATTCCTGCTGCAAAATCACCGTATCATGCGCGAAAAAGAAGCCATGCCCTGGACCTTCCACGATTTTTGGCTGCGGGATATGAAATTTACCGACGGCCCCGAAGCACAGTTATCTCGAAACCCTGTCGGATATAGCCAGAGCCGGTATGTATTTTTTCCTGGCTGTCAGCTGGGCGCATCAGACCCGCAGTATGTGATGAAAAGTTACCGCTGGCTGTTGGCGCGTCAGCCAAATACCGCGCTGATGCTCAACTGCTGTGGCACACCCGCCGAATGGGCCGGTGATGAAAAAATCCACGTCGCGGCGCTCGCAAAATTGCGCGAGCAGTGGCTTGCGCTGGGGAAACCAACGGCTGTCTTTGCTTGCCCTACCTGTAAACAGAAGTTCGGGCGTTACTTGCCCGAAATCCAGGGCATCTTTTTATATAATTTGATTTCTGAATGGGGAATTTCTCCGGCTGCGGACGGGGGAGGGGAAATCATCTCAATTTTCGACCCTTGCTCCAGCCGGGATGAGACAGAGCTACAACAGACGATTCGCCAGCTTGTCAGGCAGGCGGGTTTCTGTCACCAGCCGCTACCCCTGGAAGGAAAGTTGGCCGCGTGTTGCAGTTGGGGCGGACAGGTATCTAGCACCAATCCGCGTTACGCCCGCGAGGTGGTTTCGGCTAGGATTACACAGAGCGACAACCCTTATATCGCCTATTGCGTCAACTGCCGCGATATTTTTGCCGCATCCCAAAAACCGGTTTATCATATTTTAGATATTTTGTTCGGGTTGCACGGCTCAAGCAGGGTGCCGCCCACGCTGACAGAACGCAGGAATAATCGCATCCGGCTTAAGCGCCAGGTGTTGGATGAATTTTGGAAGGAAGAATTTGCCATGGAACCGGAAAAAAGCAAAATTAATCTGCAAATCACCCCACAGGTCAGGCAAAAACTGAGCGACGGGTTGATTCTGGAAACGGAAATCGAAACCGTGATTGAGCACTGCGAAAGCAGCGGAAGAAAAGTACTCGACCCTGAAACCGGTCATTTCATCGGGCATTTGCAAATCGGTCAGGTAACCTATTGGGCTGAATATATCTCTGTTGGGAAGAATTTTGAACTGATCAATGCTTACAACCACCGCATGAGCATCGATGAGGCCGTCGATGGCAGGAAATAACGTCATCATTTGCTATCGATGCCAGAAAGAGTTGAAACCGACCAAAACATATTTGAGTTACTTGGGGCACAGCTTTTTCGCAGATATTCTCAAGTGCTCGGAGTGCGGCGAAGTGTATATTCCTGAAGAACTGGTCAAGGAGCGCATCACCGAAGTTGAAATGCAATTGGAAGATAAATAGAACCGTTTGATCCACGAAGTACATGCTTTCGAAGTTAAAAAATCCAGATTTTAAACTGGTGTTTTCGATGAGTCGCTGCTAAAACAGGTGAAGTATGGATGACCTCGACCAATTGATGAAATTTCGCAAACAGGGTTTTTATTGTAGCCAGATCCTGATGCTGGAGGGTCTGGAGCAGTTGGGCAAAAGCAACCCGGACCTGATCCGCGCCATGCATGGGCTGGCAGGTGGGCTAGGTTTCTCGGGCGAACTGTGTGGCGCACTCACAGGCGGCGCATCCTTGCTTGGGTTGTATGCCGGCAAAGGAACCCCTGAACAACCTGAAGATCCGCGCCTGGACTTTATGGTCATGGACCTGGTCAAGTGGTTCAAGACCGAATACAGCGAGCAGTTTGGCGGCATTCGCTGCGAGGAAATCCTGGCTGGTAACAGCCAGAATCAGGCCACCCGCTGCCCAATCCTGGTAATAGCTGTGCTCCAAAAGGTCAAAGACATACTGGTAGAAAACGGTTATGACCTTTCAGGGCTGGAATGATGGCTGAGCTAACCTTGCCAATGATTTCGCTGTTAGCCCAGGTTCTCTCCCAGACAGAAAGTGTCTGCCCAGAATGTTTGGCGCGCATCCCTGCTGCGCGTGTTTGCTATGGCGAAGATGTTTACCTGGAGAAGACCTGCTCGCAGCATGGCGCTTTTCGCACCATTATCTGGCGCGGGCAACCTGCCTTCACATCCTGGGTACGACCCAAGACCCCATCCTTTCCCAAAAATCCATTTACAGAAGTCAGGCAGGGCTGTCCCTACGACTGCGGCCTGTGCCCCGAACACCAACAACAATCCTGCTGTGTGTTGCTGGAAGTGACCCAACGTTGCGACCTACATTGCCCGGTCTGCTTCGCGGATGCCGATCGTAACCCACCTCCAGACCTCACTACAAGTGAAATCGCAGCCTGGTTTGAACGCCTGCTGACGGCTGGCGGCCCGTTCAACGTGCAACTTTCTGGCGGTGAACCCTGCATGCGCGATGACCTGCCCGAAATCATCCGGTTGGGACGTTCCTACGGATTTACCTTTTTCCAGTTGAATACCAATGGCTTACGGCTTGCGCGCGACGTCGCTTATCTGGCAGAGCTAAAATCTGCCGGGTTATCAACCGTCTTCCTTCAGTTCGATGGCACGCAGGATACCATTTACAAACATGTTCGCGGACGTGACTTGCTGGAGATGAAAATGACGGTCATCCGTGCCTGCGCAGAGATGGAAATCGGCGTCGTGCTCGTGCCAACCCTTGTACCAGGTGTCAACACGGATGATATCGGCAACATCCTGCGCCTGGCGTTGGCCCATATGCCCGCCGTGCGGGGCGTACACTTCCAGCCCATCAGCTACTTTGGTAGATACGATGCAAACCCAACGGATGAGTCGCGCATCACCATCCCGGAAGTCATCCGCGCCGTGGAAGCGCAGACTGGTGGATTGTTTCAGGCTTCGGCGCTCTGCCCGCCCGGCGGGGAAAATGCCCAGTGTTCCTTCCACGGCAATTATGTATTGATGCCGGATGGCGTGCTGAAAGCTTTGACTCGGCATAAAGGAGAAACGTGCTGCCAACCAGTGGATGCAGCTCAGGGAGCAGCGCGTTCCCGTGAATTTGTGGCCGAACATTGGGCCACGCCTGCGCCGCTCGCTACGCTGGCAGTCTTCGGCGGCCCCAGCCTGGGCGAATGGGATGTATTCCTTGAGCGCAAACGCACACACACTTTCTGTGTCTCAGGCATGGCCTTTCAGGACGCCTGGACGCTTGACCTGGATCGCCTGCGCGACTGTTACATCCACACTGCCAGTCCGGATGGACGACTTGTACCTTTCTGTGCCTACAACCTGACAGATCGCCAGGGGCGATCGCTTTACCGAAAAAGCCTATCCAAACATGCGCTCGGGATTACGCCGTGAAACTCACCCCGCTTGATCCCTGGATTCGCCATAAGGTAAATTCCAGCCAGCCTGGCTTGACCCGCCACGAAATTGGCGCCTGGCAGTTGCAAAAACTAAATGAGACCCTGGCCCTGGCACGGGGGAAAAGCTCTTTTTACCGAAAACACATTCAGGGGATGCCGGAATCCATCAGCAGCCTGGATGAACTGCGCCAGTTTCCCTTCACCACTCCGGAAGATGTGCGCGCTAACCCGCTCCATTTTGTCTGTGTTTCGCAGGAGGAAATCCAGCGCGTGGTCACCCTGCAAAGTTCCGGAACCACCGGCGAACCAAAGCGCATCTACTTTACCACCGAAGACCAGGAATTGACCATCGACTTTTTCGGTGTGGGCATGTCCACGTTCACTGAACCTGGTGATCGAGTTTTGATCCTGCTGCCGGGAGAAACTCCTGGCAGCGTGGGTGATTTGCTGCGTCTTGGTTTGGGGCGCCTGGGTCGCGAACCCATCCCCTTCGGCCCGGTGCGCGATCCATTCCTCGCACTAGAAACGCTCAACGACAAAAAAGCGGATTGCCTGGTGGGATCACCTACCCAGGTGCTTGGACTGGCGCGCCGCTGGCAGCCTGGCATGCACAGGCCGCGCAGCGTTCTACTTTCCACTGACTATCTTCCGCTAGCCATCGTGAAAATATTGGAGCAAACCTGGGGCTGCGAGGTCATCAACCATTACGGCGCAACCGAGATGGGTCCGCGACGTGGCGTGG
>CAZHWV010000114.1:0-12243 GCA_964536185.1 uncultured Anaerolinea sp.
TGATATTTATGTGTTTCATGACGCCAAGTACAAGACGCCTTGGGTCATGGCAACGCCGATCAAGTTAAAACCCGAGAGTGTGCATCACATTTACTCAGACCGCTGGCCGGTCGAGCAAGTCCCTTTGAGTTCTAAGCAAATGCTGGGTTCGCATCGCCAGTTTGTTCACAACCCGGAATGTGTCCAGCGTTTGCCAGAAATAACCCTGCTCGCAGGTTCTATTTTGAGTTTCCTGGCAGCTTCTTTCCCGCCAGTTCCAACTGGCTTTTGGGACAAGAACCCAAAGAGAACTCCGGGACGTTTTAGGCGGCAGTTAATGGGCAAACCATTTCCGAGAGTTGCTGAGCTACCACTGCGATTCCGAGAAAAGCAGTCATTTACCGCGCATTTGCTCAAAGGACACCTGGTACGAACCCAAAAAACTGCCCAAGAAACATGTCCATAAATGCTTTTGCTCCAAATTTTGGATTTTTGGGTATCCAAAGCTCACTTGCAGCCGTCGCCTGTCTTTTTGGCTACCTGCTTTCGTTCTTTTTCCCAACTTGTCAAGGTTCCACTTAGCGGAAACTAAAGTTTACGGCATCTTCATAAATTGCTCAGTCAATCCATGATATGCTTTTAGGCAGTCAAGTTTGTATCCTGTCCATCCTGTTTGGTTCTGGCTTGTCCGGATTTTGGAGATTAGCTCAAATGGCAAAGAAAATAGCATTGGTTGCAATCATATTGGTGATCCTGGCAGGCGGAGTGTTTATCAGCATGCGCCGTTCCCACATGATGGGTGCCGGATCTCAGGGTCCAGCCGGTGGGTTAGTAGCCGTCACGTCTAAGGGAATCCCGATACCTATCCCAATCGAACAAGCTGCGGCGGCTAAGCTGCCCGAAAACACCGCTCTGCAAGAATCTGGCGGCTTGCTCGTTGCTCTGGCCCTAAATCCGTACCCTCCGAGCGGAGGGTCATCCAGCGATTTTGACATAAGCCTGACAGACACCAGCGGGCAAGCGATTTCTGACGCAGCCATCAGCCTAGATCTGACCATGCCCGGGATGTATATGCCGCCCAATCAATTGAACATGGATGCGGTCTCTTCTGGCAAGTACCATGCTGCTGGTCGCTTCACCATGCGCGGGCTGTGGCGCATTGAAGTAATAATCACCCGTGGCAGCCAAACTCAATCAGTATTTTTTGATGTCTGGCTGTAATCAGCATGCTCATCAGTAACCTGGCTCTCGCGTTTGTTACAGGTATTATCAGCAGCTTTGGGCACTGTCTTGGTATGTGTGGCGGAATAGTAGCGATTTATTCAGCGCGCCAAGTTGCCCAAACCGCAACTTCTGGCGGCAAAGCGAGTCTCTTGACGCGCGTGATCAGCTTTCTTCCGCTGCACCTTGGGCGCATCACCACCTACACCTTTTTTGGCGCGCTGATTGGGTTAGCCGGGTCATTTCTCGACCAGGTTAGTGGCATGATGGGCTGGCAGGGAATCTTTTCAATCCTGGTCGGCCTCGCCATGCTGCTGGTTTCGCTGAGTTTAATGGGCTTTTTACCTCCCGTCGAAGTGGCGCTAGCCTCCCTGATCGGCAACAGTTCACCTATGGCGCGCATGCGTGGGCTTTTCGGCAAGCGCACTTTTATCTCAACGTTAACCTTGGGCATCCTGTGGGGCTTTTTACCCTGCGGACTGGTCTTTGCAATGCTGGTGTTGTCGGCCCGCGCCCAGACCCTATGGGGCGGCGCACTAACCATGCTTGCCTTTGGCCTGGGAACCATACCCACCCTGCTCGGTTTTGGCCTGGCAGCCAACCTGCTGAGTCCAAAACTGCGCGGCGGTCTGCAAAAATTTGCGGCGCTCCTGATCCTTCTTTTTGCTGTTCAAACAATTTTACGCGGGTTGGCAGTAGCCAACCTGATACCTTCATTTTCTTTCGGACCGGTGATGCTATGGTAGACACAATCAAATGCGACCACTGCGGCGCAGAAGCAAGGCATGTTATCACAAAAGAGTTCGACGGCAAGTCAATGAATTTTTGTTGTCGTGGCTGTTTGGGAGTGTACGAAATGTTGCGCGAAGAAGGACTGCTTAATCAAACCCAGGATCAGAAACCAGAAAGTAAAATTCCATAATCAATAGCTTAGCCAATTCTCCCTGCAATGTAACTTTAACTACACACTTGCATCAAAGTAAGTGGTTGTTTCTCTCTTCTCAAACTCAGTTGCCTGCAGGAGGCTCAAATGAAATTAAACGAATCGAATACCGACCGCATCATCCGCGCCGTAGTTGGTATCGTATTGCTTTATCTTGGTTTTTGGGGTGGTCTCGGCGGCGGATTGGCGATTGTGGCTGACATAATCGGTGTGGTACTGCTGATCACCAGCGCAGTTGGCTTCTGCCCGCTCTACGCCCTGCTCAAGCTCAGCACACTCGGCGCGAAAAAGTAAAGCTACATAGCGAGCAGTGAAAGCGTGCTTTCGCTGCTCGCTATGTTTTCCTTTGCTAAGTACCTGTGGGTTTGTCGAGCAGGGAGTGCTTCATAAGCTTTGAAGCCGGCATCGTCATCGCAGAGATTGGCTGGGTAACTCATGCCGACTGGCTGCCATTTGTCCTTGGTGCAGTATTTATGTTCAGCTCTGTTTACGACCACTGCCCGATCTGGAAAGCTTTGACCAGTCAACTCAAGCAGCCGACCGTTCAGACCCGAGCCTTACTCCGAAAATCCTGCTGCTGGGATCCCCAGCGCCTGGATTAATCGTGCCCAGTAATTAACCTGTGCTGCAGTAGAAGCCAGGATCACCATCTCGCGCTCATCAAAATTGGCGTTGATCTGCGCAATGAAATCCGGGTGGAACTTAAGCGGTGTCTGCGAAACCAACCGGGCATACTCGATAGCCAGCCGTTCGCGCATTGAAAACGTCGATATACTCTCCAGCTCCAATTTCCCGCGTAAAGCCAGGACTTCCTCCTTACCAATGCCCAGGGCTTCGTGTTCATAGGAATTCATATCAATGCAAAACGGGCAGGCCGCCGCAAACGAAGCTGTCATGCGAACCAATTTCAGCATACGTTCATCCAGTTTGGCATCATGATGTGCTACCAATAATTCTAATATACCAGAACCAATGGCCACTTTCGGGTACCAGGCCAGAATCCGGGCCGGAAGCATCCTGCGGCCGGTTACTCTTTCAGAAACCCAGATGCCCAGACGTAGCAGAAACGAAATTCGGTGAGGTGGTTCGATAAAAGCATTCATGGTTGATACTCCAATAATAGTGATTGTATCCCTGACTCAGAAATTTTACGAAAGCATAATTTGTGCCAGCAAATGATCGGCGCTTTGCACGCACGTTTAGAAAAAAAATCGCGGAGAAAATCTTGAAAATCGCAATCGTTAGTGATGACCACCAGACCATCTCTGCCCACTTCGGGCGCGCGCAATTCTATGAAATATTCACCATTGAGGCGGGCAAGGTATCGAACCACGAGACCATTGCCAGGTCTTTTCCGCAAATGCTCACCCTCGGCACAGTACCCGAACCAGAAGGGGAACATCACCACCATCATGATCACAATGCCATGCTTACACCAATCTCAGATTGCCAAGCCTTGCTCACGCGTGGGATGGGAATGGGTGCGCATCTCAGCTTGCAAGAGCACAACATCCAGCCCGTCATCACCGACATCCGAGAGATCCAGGCGGCATTGGATGCCTATCTGGCCGGAACGCTGGTTGACCACCCTGAAAAATTACACTAAAGCCTTGGCCTTGCCGGAATAAAAAAATCAAATCAAGGAGAAAACTAAATGCCTTATTACGAGTATCGCTGTAACAAATGCGGAGAGTCATTTGAAATGATGCTACGCTTTTCCGAAGCCGACCATCTTCCAGCTTGTCCAAAATGTGAGAGCCCGAATACCCAGAAAAAACTCTCCAAGGTTATTTCTTTTGGAACAACTGGTTCTGGTGCCACAAGTTCCACGAGTAGCAATTGTGGACCACAGGGCGGCTTTTCCTGAGCTGGATAACCTTTAACGGCCGTGTGTCGTTATATTACCCCCTACTACGAAAGCAAGAATCTGGATCAAAAAAAATCGCTGCCATATTAATGAACAAGGAGTATCATGGGTACAGCCACTGTAAAATGGATTGATGGAAAGCAATTTATCGGGATCGACTCGACCAATCATTCGGTCGTTCTGTCCACCCCTGACGAAGGGGTGGGGATCAAGCCATCTGAGTTGCTGTTGATTGCACTGGCATCCTGCTCAGCAGTGGACGTGGTCGAAATCCTGGCCAAGAAACGCATGACTCTCACACTCCTGGAAATTAGCTCCAGTGCTGAACAGGAGCAAGATCCGCCCTGGACATTTCGAAAAATCCACTTGCATTACAAAATCGGCGGCAAGAACCTGACGGACAAAGCCGTAGCACAGGCCATCCAGCTTTCAGAAGAGAAATACTGCTCGGTGGCTGCCACTATCCGTGCCACGGCCCAGATCACCACCGATTTTGAAATCATAAGCATTTGATTGCCAGGCAAACAGTGCCGATAAGGTACGATCAATCACGTTTGCATCGGGGAACCTGCCATTGTTGAAGGCACTTTAGAATGGCAACGGTAAAGGAAGTACTACTGCGCATGGGCAATAAACATCAAGTTCTGTGCAGGGTCACAAGGGTGACATCATCATCCTGCGCTGCGCCCTGGCGAAAATCGAGCAGAGCTTTGACCAGACCAGCGCAAGTATCCAGCGCGGCCCGGTCATGCAGGGCAATAAGCTCCGCGACAATGCGCTCATGGCCAAACTCCTCACCCTGGGGGTTGCGGCAATCGCTCATACCATCGGTGAAAAGCAGCAGTGTGCCGCCAGCTGGAATGATGATGGATTGCTCATCCAGAGGAATTTCTGGAAATATACCAATCGGCAGACTTTGGCTTATGGGCAGGTCCAGTACATCCCCGGATGCAGAAACCAGAATGGGAAGCTCGTGCCCGGCGCGGGCATAACTAAAAACGGCGCTGTTCAAATCGAAAATACCATAGATAACAGTGACGAATAAATCACAAGATAGCCCCTGCGAATCGTCCTGTGGAAAATTTTGTTCAAGGCGAGTCAGGTAGCTGTTTACACTGCGCAAAACTTCGCCTGGCGCCGCGCCGCGCAGGCTCTCAGACGTGAGCAGCGCATGAGCGCGAGCCATAAATATGGCCGAGGGCACGCCCTTATCAGT
Organism: uncultured Anaerolinea sp.; assembly: GCA_964536185.1. Classification (GTDB taxonomy): domain Bacteria; phylum Chloroflexota; class Anaerolineae; order Anaerolineales; family Villigracilaceae; genus UBA5195. Next base: position 5,227 of record CAZHWV010000114.1, read on the forward strand.
CACATCGCCAATCAAGACCCCGACGCGATCCTTGTCAATCTGGAAGACATCGTACAGATCACCACCAACACTACGGGCTGGTTCCATGTAACCGCCAAAATCCACGCCAGGCAGGGCGGGTAAATTGCGCGGCAAAAGCGACATTTGGATATCAGCAGCCAATTGAAGCTCTTTTTCCAACTTCTCTTTCTCGATGATTTGTTCATGAGCCGCTTTTAACTCATCGTAAGCAGTTTGCAGCTGGTGGTTCTTCTCGCGCAAATCGTGAAAAGCAGCATTATCTGAATTACGCAGGCGATTGCTGATCACCTTGACCATGGCATACGCTACTTGCGGCTGGCGGTGCAAAAGCTCGTCGAAATCATCGCGAGTCATCACCAACAATTGTGCTTTTGACCTGGTGCGAAGACTGGCCGATCGTTTGCCGCCCGGGATCACCAGGCTCATCTCACCTGAATATTCTCCCGATCCGAGCGTAGCCAGCAATTTTTCATCAGGGGTATCAATACCCATGATCACATCCGCACTACCGCTTATGACGATGTAAAAGCTTTCTCCTGGGTCGTTTTCACGAAAGATGATCGTATTCGCTTCCAACGCCAGGATGTTCAGCGTATGAGCAAGGTGTTTCAGTTCGCCATGTGGCAGTTCGCTGAAAAGCGGCAACTCGTATAGGAACGCAATCAGATCTTCTCTGATCAGCAAGGGGGTATTCACAGAGATTTCGGTTTTCACCAACACGCTCCTTGTAGTATCTTCCCGAACAGGTGGGATCTGGCCTCAGCCCAGGATTCGATCATGATTTCTTTATACAGTTATTCTACTCGAAAGGCAAGCCCTGCCTCTGAAATCAATAAACACTGATCATTACCCTGCTTGAGCGCCAGGCGCTCAAACTTGCCGCCGTTGTCGAGCCTGGGCCACCTGGCAGATCTTTTCATCCAGTGTTTTGTCTTTATTTTTTTGTATAATGATATGGACGATTTCTTTCCAACAGAATCAGGTTTCAAGGTAAAAATATGCCTAAAAAAATACCTTCGTCCCGTTTCGCGAATAAGAGCAACCCCCTGGCCAATCAAGCCGCTCAGTTGCAGATCAGCCCAGCAAAAATAGCTGTGGATCCTGAACAAAAGCGCCCCGCTTCACGAGGTGAAAGTGGAGAACAAGGATCTGCTGGCAAACCAGAATTTTTACTTACATCCATTCGCGAACTGGAATGGACAGGGCAGCATGCCAGGGCAATTGAACTGGCCACACAAGAATTTAATCAAGCGGATTGTTCCCCCAAATTGAGAATTGACTTGTTAGACCTGCGAGCCGAATCATTAATTGCGCAGGATCAACTTGACCTGGCTGCCAGAGATGCTGCCGCGATGGTCAAACTGGCCAATCTGGAAAAAAACCCCGCGCTCAAAGCGCAAGCCCTGAATCGCCAGGCTCATGTGCAAACGCGCCAGGGTGGGCTGCAAGCAGCCCATAAAACGGCGACCAGCGCCGTAAAAAACGCGTGTCTGGCTGGCCAGCCAGCCCTGCTGGCCACCAGTCTCCTACGCCTGAGCGAAACGCAGTGGCGCACAGGACGGTTTGATGCTGCCGTTGAAACTGTTCAGGAAGCCATCCCACTCTTCCAGGCCTCCAACGATATTGCAGGCGCAGGGCGGGCTTTTTGGTCGCTCGCTTGCAGCTATTCCTTGCATGGCCATTCCGCAGACTCGCTGCAAGCCGCGCGCACCGCACTGGAACTGGGTCAGAACGTGGGTGACTATTTCGGTATCGGCAATGCGTACAATGCGCTTTCCATCCTCGATACCGATATCGCCGACCGCATCCAGCACACCCAGCATGCAATCCAGGCTTTTGAAACCGCCGGTGATAAGGGCGGTGGTTATGCCGCGCCTCTGTCAAATTTGGGGAATGCCTATTACGATTTGGGTCTGTACGCTCACGCGCGCCGGATAACAAGCGAAGTCATCGCCATGAGCCGCAGCATGGGGGCAAAACAAAACCTGGTCTATGCCATGGATTCCCTGATGGTTATAGATCTAAGGCTTGGCCGACTGGATGCGGTCCGAACCCTCCTGCCGGAATTCGTCGGCCTCGTGTCTGAGCTCGGCGATCCCTCGCTGGAACCAGAGCCGGATTCACTTTTCGCCGGCCTGGAGCTGGCAGCCGGCAACTCCGCCGCGGCAGTGCTGCACAGCCGCACGGCCGTGCAGCTCGTTCGCCGGGCCGGGTTGGGCCTGGAATTAGGAGTCATCACCTTGCTGGCGGAAGCGCTGCTTGCCAACAATGACCCGACTGCCGCCCTCGAAGCCACCACGCAGGCCACGGAAATGCACCGCTCCCAGAACTTTTCCAAATCAGACACCATTCCTGCGCAGGAAGTCTGGTGGCGGCATGCGCAGGCCTTGAGCGCGAATGGAAAAGCACAGGAAGCAAGCGATGCGATGGAACGCGCCTATACCTTTTTGCTCGAAGGCATTGCCCACGTGCACGACGAAGGTCTGCGCCGCAGCTATCTCAACAAGGTAACTGTTAATCGCGAAATCATCCAGTTCTGGGCCCGGCAGAATCAGACAGCCGCACCCGGGGCAGTCTTGCCGCACCTGGCCAGCGAGTCGAATGTGCGCGAGCCGTTTAAGCGCCTGGCAGATACAGGCCTGCGCCTGAATGCGCTGCACACGATCGCCGAGATCCAGGCTTTCCTGGTCGAAGAAGCTACCGAGTTGAGCGGCGCTGAACGCGTTTTGTTGATCCATGAAAAGGATGGGGAGCGGGAAGTGGCGGAGGCTTTCCTTCCACGCGGGGAACAGGCCGGAGAGCTGCTGGGCTCGATTGATCCGCAGCTTAACCACGCCCGTCTTACGCGCAGCACGCAGCTCCAGGTTTCCGAAGTCTCCCGGATCATCGCACCCCTGATCGTCCAGAACCAGGTCAGCGGCTACCTGTATGTGGATATGGGCTGGCTTTACGGCGCGTTTACCGAAACCGACCGGGACATGCTGGGCATGCTTGCCAACCAGGCTGCGGTAGCCCTGGATAATGCCCGCTGGGCGCAGGGTCTCGAGCAAAAGGTTGAAGAGCGCACCCAGGAATTACAGGCGCGCGTCAATGAGCTGCAGATCATCAACAGCATCCAGCAGGGGCTGGCTGCCGAGCTGGACTTCCAGTCCATCGTGGACCTGGTCGGGGATAAACTGCGCCAGGTTTTTGACACACCCGATCTGATGATCAGCTGGTATGTCGAAAAAACCAACCTGATGCACTACCTGTATCTTTACGAACATGGTCAGAAGATCAGTGTTTCACCCATTGCACCGCTGCCTGGCGGAAAATTTGAAACGATGCGAAAATCGCGCCAGCCGATCGTTTTCAACACCCTGGCTGATTATGAAAAGATCAATTCGGTGATCATCTCTGGCACCGACCAGAGCAAATCATTGGCTGCTGTGCCCATCATCAGCGGCGACCGTGTTCTTGGCCTCATTCAACTCGAAAATTATGAGCGCGAGAATGCCTATAACGACTCTGACATGCGCCTGTTGACCACCATCTCCGCCTCGCTGGGCGCCTCCCTCGAAAACGCGCGTCTCTTTGATGAGACCCAGCGCCTGTTCAAAGAGAGCGAACAGCGTGCCGCTGAGCTCTCAGCCATCAGCACGGTCAGCCAGGCACTCGTGGCAGAAACCGGCCTGGAAAACATGATCCAGCTCATCGGGAGCCAAACCCGGGAGATCTTCAAGGCCGATATTGCCTACCTGGCCCTGCTCGATCCGCAAACAAACCTGATCCACTTCCCCTATCAATATGGCGAACAGTTTGACTCGCTCCAGCTTGGCGAAGGCCTGACGAGCAGGATCATCAATACTGGCCAGCCGTTGCTGATCAACCAGGATATTGAAAAGCATCGCAGGCAAATCGGCACAGCCCGGGTGGGTACCGAGTCGCTATCTTATTTGGGCGTGCCGATCCAGGCCGGTAAAGAGATCATCGGCGTGATCAGCGTGCAAAGCATTCAAGAGGAGGGTGTCTTCAACGATGACTCTTTACGCCTGCTGACAACCATTGCTGCAAATGCCGGCGCAGCCATCCACACAGCCCAGCTGCATGCCGAAACGCAGCGCCGCGCCCAGGAAATGGCAACCCTGGCGGAGATCGGCAATGATATCGCCGCCACACGCGAACTGGAACCAGTTCTCGAAAAGATTGCCTTGCATGCCAAGAATATTTTGCGCGTGACGGATATTGCCATTTACCTGCTCGAGCCGGATGGCAAAACCTTACGCGCTCCGGTGGCGTTAGGTACATTCACCGCTGAGATTAAATCCTCACCACTACACATGGGTATCGGGATATCAGGAGATGTCGCCAAGACCGGTATCGCAGAATTTGTAAATTTCCCCATGCGTGACCGGCGTATCATCCATATCCCCGGGACGCCTGAAGGCGAGGAAGAAGAGCAGGAAGGTCTGATGTGCGCCCCGCTTGTATCTCGAGGCGAAACTATCGGAATTGTCACGGTATGGCGGCCTCATTTTGAAGGATTGTTTGCACAGGTCGACCTGGATTTCCTGGTCAGTGTTGCCCGCCAAACTGCCATCGCCATCGAAAGCGCCCGGCTATACCTGGAAACACAGCGCCGCGCCAGGGAAATGTCCGCGCTGGTCGAAGTAGGTCGCGATATCTCAGCCTCCCTGGATGCAGCCACCGTGCTGGAAGGGATTGCCTCACACGCCAGGGACCTTCTCCATGGTGATTTGAGCGCGCTCTTTTTACCTGAAAATAATGGCCAGATTTTCAGGGCCATTGCCGCGGTTGGAAAGGAAGCCGAGAACGTCCGTAACGATATCATCAATATTGGCGTAGGCATTCTGGGAACCATTGCGAAAAATAAAATTGGCGAGATCATCAATGATGCTGAGCATGATCTGCGCGCAATCAGTATCGCCGGGACGGATATCGCTGCAGATGAGCATATGATCGCCGTCCCATTGCTCGCAAACGATGAATTGAAGGGCCTCATGTCTGTCTGGCGAACGGGCAAGGGGCTTGAATTCACTGAATTTGAGCTTGAATTTCTAAGCAACCTTGCGCGCCAGGCCGTCATCGCGGTCCAGAATGCCCAGTTGTTTGCAGAAACCAGGGAAACGCTCGAACAACAGACCGCCACCAGTGATATTTTGCATGTGATCGCCAGTTCTCCCGGCGATATTCAACCAGTCCTGGATATTGTCGCCGAATACGGCACGCTGCTTTCAGAATCAGCCGACTGCGCCATTTTCCTGGCGGAACCGGGTGGCAGGGAAATGAAAGTGGCAGCACACGTCGGCCCGGACGCCGCCATCCCGGCTGGAGCCCTGTTCCCGCTGGAGCGGAGATCCAGCCTGGGCGCCGCCATCCTGGATGGACAGGTCTATCATATTCCCGATATTAATAAAGCTGGTGATCTTTACCTGCTCAGCAGGGAAGGTCAATCCAAATATTGCGCCTGTCTGGGCGTGCCCTTGATACGCGATAACCAATCCATTGGAATCATTTTGATCCGCCGGAAGGAAGCCCGCCTGTTCAGCGAGAAGCAGATCCAGCTCGTAAAGACATTTGCGAACCAGGCCGTCATCGCGATTGAGAACGTGCGCCTTTTCAACGATGCGCGCGAAGCCCGCGCCGCTGCAGAACAAGCCAACGAGGCCAAGAGTTCCTTCCTGGCCACGATGAGCCACGAGATCCGCACCCCCATGAACGCCGTCATCGGCATGAGCGGACTGTTGATGGATACCGATCTGAACAAGGATCAACGCGAATATGCCGAAACCATCCGTAACTCTGGCGATGCCCTGCTTGCCATCATCAACGACATCCTCGACTTCAGTAAGATCGAAGCCGGCAAGATGGATGTGGAGCTGCAACCCTTTGACCTGCGCGAATGTGTTGAGTCAGCCCTGGACCTGACCGCCGGACGCGCCACCGAAAAAAGACTCGACTGCGCCTACATCATTGAAGATGATGTGCCCGCGGGAATCCAGAGCGATGTAACCCGTCTGCGCCAGATCCTGATCAATTTGCTCAGCAATGCGATCAAGTTCACACAGAAAGGCGAAGTAGTCCTGACCGTTCGAAAAGGTCGCGCAAAAAATGAATTGGAGTTCACAGTTCGGGATACTGGCATCGGCCTCTCCGAAAACGGCATGAACCGCCTGTTCCAATCCTTCTCGCAAGCCGATTCATCCACGACGCGAAAATTTGGAGGCACAGGCCTGGGCCTGGCCATCAGCAAACGTCTCGCTGAAATGATGGGAGGCGAAATGCACGCCGAAAGCGCCGGGGTTGGTTTTGGCTCAGCTTTTATTTTTAGCATCCTGGCTGAACCAACCAATGTAGTTGAGCATAAATCCAGCCGGGATGCCAGGAGCATTCAACCAGCCCTGAAAGGAAAACATGTGCTCATCGTCGATGACAACACCACCAACCGCCGTATCCTTGTACTGCAAACCGAAAAATGGGGCATGATTGCGCGTGAAACTGAGCTACCCCACCAGGCTGTTGAATGGATCAAAGCAGGCGAACATTTCGATCTGGTGATCACTGACATGCACATGCCCGAACTGGATGGTTTGATGTTCACGCGTCAGGTCCGCAAACTGCAGGATGAATTAACTCTCCCGATCATCCTGTTAACCTCCCTGGGTAGGCGCGAAGCTGGCGCGGATGAATTAAACTTCTCCGCTTGCCTGACCAAGCCGCTCAAACCCTCTGCTCTTTTCGATGCCCTGGCCGGTATCTTCACCAGGGATCTGGCACCATCCAAGCCTGAACCGATTAAAACCGGGTTGGACCCTGAAATGGCCCAACGACATCCACTACGCATTTTGCTGGCCGAAGATAATGCTGTCAACCAAAAACTCGCCCTACGCCTGCTCGGGCAAATGGGGTATCGGGCAGACATTGCTTCGAATGGCATTGAAGCGGTAGAATCTCTCCAACGCCAAACGTATGATGTTATCCTGATGGATGTGCAAA
>CAZHWV010000114.1:12253-14290 GCA_964536185.1 uncultured Anaerolinea sp.
TGCCACCCGTAACATTCGAAAACTGGCTGATCTCCCCCAGCCACATATTATCGCCATGACTGCGAATGCCATGGAAGGCGACCGAGAGATGTGCATCGCCGCAGGTATGGATGATTATGTCAGCAAGCCCATTCGCGTCAATGCGTTAATCGAAGCCCTGCTCAGCGTAAACAACCTCAATGCTGGATAAGATCCTGGACAATTAACAAAAGTGGAATAGGAGATGAAAATTGAACATGACCGGGAACGTGATAGACAATGCTATCTTTAGTGAGCTAAGAGAGACGACCGGATCGGAATTTATGATCGAACTGATTGACACCTTCCTTTCGGATGCGCCAGGACTAATCGCCGACCTGCGCAAGTCCCTGGCTGAGAACAATGCCGAGTTATTCCGGCGCTCAGCACATTCGCTCAAGTCAAACAGCAGCACCTTTGGCGCCCTGGCCCTGGCCAACCAGGCCAGGGAGTTGGAGAACCTGGGCCGGAATAACCAGCTTGCCAGCACGGAAGACAAGCTGGCGCAATTAATGGATGAATATGGCCAGGTGGAACTGGCCTTAAAGAATTTGCGCGCCAGCTGAACCCGACGCTTGCATAAATCAGGTGCTGCCCGCTGCCCGATGTTTAATCACTGATTTATGGTTAACGCGGCGGCTATTATGGACCTTTAGACTTACTGCCAGGTTTTCTCCAGGAGTATTGGCATGACGAATGCGCAAAAACAGAAGATCGAAATTGATCCAAATCCTGATGAAATGCTTCGAAAAATCAAGGATCTGGCCTGGGTTGGACAGCATGACAGAGCAATCGAACAAGCCAGCCTGGCTCTCGATGCGCCAGGCCAGGAACGCTCTACCCCGTTTCAAATGAACTTACTCGATCTGCGCGCCGAGTCATTCATTGCCCAGGGTAAACTCAACCTGGCTGCCAAAGACGCTGCTGCGATGGTCAAGCTGGCCAATTTGGAAAAGACTCCCGCGCTCAAGGCGCAAGCCTTGAATCGCCAGGCGCACGTGCAAACACGCCAGGGCAAGCTTCAAGCAGCCCATAAAACGGAGACCTCAGCGGTAAAAAATGCGCGTTCGGCTGGCCGGCCAGCCCTGCTAGCCGCCGGTCTTCTGCGCCTGAGCGAAGCGCAATGGCGCACAGGACAGTTTGAGGCTGCCATTGAAACCGGGCGGGAAGCCATCCCTCTCTTTCTGGCGGCCAATGATAGCGCCGGCGCAGGGAGGGCTTTTTGGTCGCTCGCTTGCAGCCAAACCGACCAAGGTCATTCCGCAGACGCGCTGCAAGCTGCACGCACCGCGCTGGAACTGGCTCAGAGCGTGGGTGACTATTTTGGCATCGGCAATGCGTACAATGCGCTTTCCAACCTTGATAGCGATATCGCCGACCGCATCCAGCACACCCAGCAGGCAATCCAGGCTTTTGAAACCGCCGGTGATGTGGGTGGCGGTTATGCCGCGCCTCGGGGAAATTTGGGGGTTGCCTATTCCGAGTTGGGTTTGTACGCTCACGCGCGCCGTTTATACAGCGATCTCATCGCCATGAGTCGCAGCATGGGCGCTAAGTTAAGTCTGACTTATTCCTTGGCTAACCTATTGGATATAGAATTAAAACTCGGCCACTTGGATGTGATTCAAAGGATTTTGCCGGAATTTACCGAACTCGTATCTGATCTCGGCGATCCCCTTATGGAGATAAACCTGGTTTCAATCTCTGGAGATCTGGAGCTGGCCGCCGGCAACTTCGCGGCGGCAGTGCAGCACAGCCGCACTGCGGTGCAGATCGCCCACCGGGCAGGGAGGGGCTTCGAAATCGAATCCGTTATCTTGCTTGCGGAGGCGCACCTGGCCAATCATGACCCGGCTGCCGCCCTTTCAGCCACCACGCAGGCCACAGAAATGCATCGTGCCCAAGGCTTTGCAAAACCAGGCAACGTGTCTTCGCAGCAAGTCTGGTGGCGGCACGCGCAGTCTTTGAGCGCGAATGGAAAAATAGAAGAAGCGCGCCAGGCACTGGAACGCGCCTATG
>CAZHWV010000115.1:0-3946 GCA_964536185.1 uncultured Anaerolinea sp.
CCCAATCACAGCCACAGCCCCCTTCGATATAGCAGCAGAAATAAATTGATGACCGTCAGCAGAGTCACCACCCAATGCTACGAACAACCCACCCGGCTTAACCTGGCGTGAATCGGCTGTCAGGGTGGTAATTTGCGGATCAGCCTCAGAGTACGGGAAATATGCAAAGGGGAATCCGGAAAATATCTTGGACAACGACGATATATACATGTTTCAAATTTACCATAAAACGAAGCCCTGACAGGTCTGGTGGACCTGTCAGGGCTTCGTTTTTAAATTTTCTTTAGCGCAAATTTGTGCGCAGGCCTTCGAGCTTGCCGGAAACAGAACCATCCAGGATTTTGTCGCCCACTTTGATGACTAACCCGCCAAGAATAGCGGGGTCAACATGGAAAGAAACTGCCTGTGCGCCAGTCTTGGAGAGAACATCCTTCTTGACAATATCTTGTTCATCTTTGGTCAAAGGCAAGGCGCTGGTAATTTCAGCAGAAGCACCACTGAGTTGGGTATCATCCATCATAACAATCTTACCAGATTTAACCCCGGAGAAAAATTCTTCAATTAATACTCGCTGACGTTTTTCATCGAGAGCTTCGCCAACCAGCTTCTGCGTGGCGGCGATGGACAAAGCTGCCACCTGGCCGCGAAGATCACCAAGAATACGGTTGCGCTCTTCTTCAACCCCAGCGATAGCCTTCTCGCGCGCTCTGCCAGCTTCAGCTTCAGCAGACGACTTGACATCACGACCGACAGATTCAGCTCGCTCAGTAGCATCGCGAACTACCTGGCTGGCCTTTGTCTGCGCCTCGGCGATTATTTTCTGCGCTTCTTTTTCGGCATTTGCACGCGCTTCCGCCGCCACTCGAGCATCTTCCAAACCATTGGAGATTGTTTCTCGCCGCTTTTCGAGCATCCCGATGATCGGCGCGACAATCCACTTACTCACCACAACGTAAACGATGATGAGATTAACAATCTGAACTAATAAAAACGAACCATTAATACCTAGTGCTTCCAAAGTAACCTCCCTCTCTTCTTTTAGAAGACGAACAGAATCAAGAGAGCAACGACCAGGCAGTAAATGGCGACCGCTTCAGCAAACGCGATACCAAGGATCATGTTGGTCTGAATTGTGCCGGTAGCATCCGGGTTACGACCCATCGCTTGCACAGCACCGCTGGCAACAATACCAATACCAGCACCAGCGCCAATCGCACCGATCATCGCCAGACCAGCGCCAATCAATTTCGCAGCAGCAGCATCCATAACGTAATTACCTCCGTGTTGAGTTTCGGGCGGGGGAACCGCCACAAGAAATATGGTGTTTACCCGGGCGAAGCCGCCCGAAGAATTAAGCGTGCGCTTCCTCGTGATGCTCGCCGCCATGCCCTTGAGTAGCCTGGGCCATGAAAGTCATCGCCAAAAGGCCAAATACAAAAGCCTGAATGGCGCCCACAAAGAATTCTAATAAGTAGAATATTGACTGCGCAAAAACCGGCACGAGTGAACCGATCACGAACAACAAAACAGAACCTGCGAAAATATTACCAAAGAGACGGAAGGCAAAAGAGAGGACTTTTGAAAACTCAGACACAATTTCCAATAAACCCACGCCAAAGTCAATTACGCCAAATATTGGTTTGGAGAACACAGTTCCCGTATTCCAGAATTTTGAGAAATAGGCCCCACCTTGGGCGCGAACGCCAAAAACCTGGATCATCGTCACAGCAACCAACGCCAATGCAACTGTAAAGTTCAAGTCGGTTGAGACCACGCGCACGTATGGGATCAAAAGATATTCCCCGTGCCCTTCTTCAGCCTTGACTATAGACCTGAACGGCCCAACTTGCTGGACGGCAAATTCGCCATGTTCGGATTTTTCCAACATACCAATGGTTTCAACGCCTGGGATAAGTTCGGTCCAATTGGCAATCATAACAATTAATGTAATAGTGGCAAACCAGGGGAAAATGGCTTTTGTCCACTTACCAGCCGTACCTTCTGTCATCCCATGCAGCATTTCAAGTAATGCTTCAACTGCACCAACAATCCCGGTCAAGATTAAGCCACCCTTCTTGATGGCCGAACTGATAGAAATCGCCAGGATAATAATGAGAACATCGGCAAACAACAACGCAATCAATGTGCCGCTAATAAAAAACGGTCCGAGTGGCGTTTGGATCGGATGCGTAAGCGGCTCCGCTGGCAGGACCACTGACGGCATCACGACCTCGATGCCCAGTCCAAAGCCAAAAAAGCCGGTGAAGAGGAAAAGACCAAGGATGAATGCCGCCAGCACGACCCAACGGCCCCACACTCTTTGTTTTGGAGTCTCTGTCACGATTCGCTACCTCCTTCAAGATTTTCGTGGTTCTTCTTCTCAACTACAGGTTGTATCCGCTTTGTTGCACCCTGCACGACTCGAACCATAACGTAAAGCGTAACAGGCATACTAGCAACCATAAACAACATGGTAAAAAGCGGTTTTGTTTCAAATATTCGGTCCAACCAAAGTCCAGCTATGAGCGCCCCAAATATGATGACCAGTGTCAAACAACCCACCTGACCAGCAACAGCCGCCATCGCAAGATTGTAAACATATTGTTTGCGGTCTTTATCTTGGTCCTTCAGATCACTCATGGTTGCGGATTATATCACAAAGGTTTTTCATCAGTAAAGCCGATACCAAAACATGAATTGCTCTCATCCACAAATTCCATGAATGAGAGCAATTATTTAAAATAGACTCAGGGCTGCATTAGTTGAAAAGCCGAACCAGGGTGCGAAGATTGACCCTACCAGCAGGATACCAACCGTCAAAACTACGATAGCGATCACAAACGGTCGCGATACCGGGATTGGATGAGCTGCCTCGTTTTCGCCTTCCATGCGATATAGATAAATATATTTCAAAACCGTCAAGTAATAATAGAGCCCAATGATCGAGTTGAGAACACCCACGATAACAAGCCAATACCAACCGGCTTGGATAGCCCCTGCAAACACCAGCATCTTCGCCATGAATCCGCCAAACGGCGGCATACCTGCCAGTGATAGGAATGCCACCATCATAGCCAAACCAAGGTACGGCGAACGCCGGCTCATACCATCATATGAACGGATTTCCTCAGAACCGGTCACCCGCCCAACCGCCATGATAATCCCAAAGGCTGCAAGGTTTGTCACAATATAGGCTAACAGATAATACACCACACCCGTGACACCTAGCTCATTATTAGCAACAAGGCCGATCAGGGCATACCCCGCGTGTGCTATTGATGAATAAGCCAACAAGCGTTTGATATTTGTTTGGGCAAGGGCTACCAGGTTGCCAAGCGTCATCGTCAACACAGCCAGAATAGCCAAAAGCATCTGCCAATCAGCGGCTATTTGTGGGAAGGCGGTCAGAAACAAGCGCAATAAAACTGCGAAACCTGCCGCTTTGGAGGCGGTCGAGAGGAATCCTGCAATTGGCGTCGGCGCACCTTCATACGTGTCCGGAGCCCAAAAATGGAATGGTACAAGCGAAATCTTGAAACCCAGCCCAACCACTACCAGGAACAGAACTCCCAGGGAAACCGGATTAAACGTTCCAAAATAACCACGCATATTTTCAAACTGAGTAGTACCCGAAAAACCGTAAACAAGCGATAGACCGTACAGGAAAATGGCCGATGTCATCGCCCCAAATAACAAGTACTTAAAACCTGCTTCGGTTGATTTCTTATCATCCAACAAAAAACCCGCGAGTACATACATCGGAATAGAGGTCGTTTCGATGGCCAGGTAAAGCATGACCAAGTCAGACGAAGCTGCCATCAAATTCATTCCAATTGTAGCCGCTAACAGCAACAGGTATGCTTCGGCGCGCTTGCTGATTTTGTCCACGTCCATCATGAAAAGTGCTGTGATCGCGGCGCCAAAAATTATGACCATCTTGAATACG
>CAZHWV010000115.1:3956-5983 GCA_964536185.1 uncultured Anaerolinea sp.
GAATACGAAGGCCAACCAAACGTAGCGCAACATACCGCCAAATGCCAGGGTCGATTGAGATGGACGATCCAAAAGCAGGCTTACAACCAGCGTAGCAGTCAGCCCGCCTGCCGTCAACCAACCCAGGTTCACCCGGCGGTTCTCTTCCTTCCAGAATGGATCCAGAATAAGTACCAGGATACCAATTATCAGAATAAAAATTTCGGGCAGGATAGCCAGAAAATTAAGGCTCATTTATGCACCTCCCAGCAAGCGCAGCACATTCTGGACGCCTTGCGAGACCATCGGCACCATAAGATTCGGGAATAATCCCAGAATTATCATGATGAAACACAGGGTTACGAGGGCAATTTTGTCGAGTACAGAAATTTTGCCGATGTGACCTTCCAATTGCGCCGGGACATCACCAAAGAAAGTACGGCGTATAGCAAGCAAAATATAAGCTGCGGTGATCACGATCGACAGAGACGCAATGACTGCAGCCAGCCAGTGGGTTTTCCAGACACCCATGAAGATTGGGAATTCGGCCACAAAACCAGAAAAACCGGGCATACCCATCGAAACCAGACCGCCAACGATGAAGGCGATTGCCACCCATGGCAAAGGTTTAGACATCCCACCCAATTCGGGTATCTGGCGGGTATGTGCTCGGTCATAAACCATACCGACAGCGGCGAAGAATAGAGCAGTCATGACACCATGTGAAAACATCTGCATGCCCGCGCCGATCATTCCTTCTCGTGTTAAAGTCGAAAAGCCGAGCGTGACCAAGCCCATATGCGAGACCGATGAAAAACCAATTACGTATTTCAGGTCGGTCTGGATCATCGCAATGAAGGCACCATATACAACGTTAACCATTGCAAGCCCAAATATGAGCCAGGCCCATTGTTTCGCGCCCTCAGGCAATAGCATAATTCCTACACGCAAAGCAGCAAATGCCCCCAGCTTCATCAATACTCCTGCATGGAACATTGAAACCGCTGTTGGAGCAGCGACGTGTCCGTCCGGCGACCAGTTATGGAAGGGGAAAATACCGCCTAATACTGCAAATCCCATGAAGACCGGCAAGAACCACAGATACTGGAAGCTGGAAGAAAAACCAGCTTTTTCCAATTCCAACATATCAAAGGTCAGCACGCCGTGCATTTGGTAGTTTGTAAAGTACATCGCAAGTCCACCGATCAAAGCAAACACCGAGCCAATAAACAGGTAGAGCGTTAGCTTCATCGCTGCATATTCACGAGTAACTTTCCAGCCCCAGATAGCGATCAACAGGTACATTGGAAAAACGGCGATTTCGTAGAAGAAAAACAACATAAACAGGTCAAGTGAAACGAATACACCAAACACGCCACCTGCCAGTAAGAATAAGAAGGCAAAAAATTCTCGCGGGCGGTCGTCAACTCCCCAAGAAATCAACACCCCGGTAAACATTACAATACCGGTTAGCAGGACCAGAGGAGTACTTATGCCATCCACGCCAACATGATAGGAAATACCCAGCGCAGGCAACCAGCTGTATTTTTCGGTAAATTGATACTCAAGGGATGGATGAATGTTTACCTGGTAGAAAACCCAGGCCGAAAGGGCCAAGTCAAAAACCGCTGCCGCCAAAGCAGTAACACGTATCTCAGTCTTACGCTCTGGGTTCATCAGGAGTATAAGAACAGCAACAAACAGCGGGGCAAAAACGATAAGGCTCAGGATCGGAAATTGCATTTGCGCACCTCGCTCTAGTGAAACAGCATGACCATGGCTTTGTTGATCATATCCAGTAAGCCCATTGGCCAGATGCCAAGGATCAGGATCATGACCATGAGCGGAGCCATAACCAGGATCTCGCGTGTATTGATATCGGTCAGACGGTGTTCGCCGTGAGCCCAATGCTCATTCAGCGGCCCGTGCAAGACCTTGCGGATGCCCTTGAGAATATAAGCGCCAGTAAACAGCAGACCTATCATGCTGATGGCGGTGAATACGGGCAGAAGAGGGAAGGAACCCCGCACTACCAGGAACTCGGATAC
>CAZHWV010000115.1:5993-14214 GCA_964536185.1 uncultured Anaerolinea sp.
AATCCCGGCAGTCCCAGTGAAGCCATACTGGTAAACATCAGGATACCACCATAAACCGGAACAAGTGGGAACAAACCACCGAACTCATCCAGGTTGCGAGTGTGCGTTCGTTCATAGATCACACCCACGAGGAAGAACATGCCTGCCGCAGAGAGACCATGGTTAAACATCTGTAAAACTGCCCCATTCAACGCTATGGTAGCATCGGTGGTACCAATGGCTTTTGCTGCAGCAGCAATACCGAGTAACACAAAACCCATATGGTTCACAGATGAATAAGCCACCAGGCGCTTGAAGTCGGTCTGACCATACGATGCAAAGGCTCCAAAAACTATTGCCATTGTGGCCAGGAAAGCCAGCCAACCGGCGTACTCCTGGGCTTGCTGAGGATATAGCGGCAGCACCAGGCGAAGGAACCCGTACGCACCTAGCTTGAGCAGCACGCCTGCCAAGATCATTGAACCAGCCGTTGGCGCTTCAGTATGCGCATCGGGCAACCATGTATGGAATGGCCAGACCGGTACTTTCAACGCAAAAGCTATCACGAATGCCCAGAAGGTCACCGCCTTGACAGTGGCTACGCTCATTCCAAGCATCACTCCATCAGAGGGAAGCTGATTCCATTGTTTATAAAGATACGTCAGATCATAATTCTGGAACAGCACACCTAACATCTGGATGGCCAGCAACAACCCTAACGAACCCGCCATGGTATAGATCATAAACTTCAAAGAGGCGTAGTTACGCGATGAAACCTTCATACCGCCCCACAACACACGTTCACCTTTGGGGCTGCCCCACTGGTTGATGAGAAAATACATCGGAACCAGGCCAATTTCCCAGAAAACAAAGAAGATCAGCAGGTCGAGCGCCATGAAAACACCAAGCATGCCCGCTTCCAGGAACAGGAACAGCATCATATAAGCTTTTACTTTATCCGTAATGTTGAACGAAGCCAGCAAAGCCAGCGGAGTCAGTAGCGTAGTCAGCAGTATCATAGTCAGCGATAGACCATCCACACCAATATGGAATGTGGAATGGATCGCCTCGTACCATGGATACTGCTCTTGAAATTGGAAGCCTGCTGCGCTCGGATCAAACCGGAAACACATCCAGACCGTGAGACCCAGCGGAACCAGGCTGGCCAGCAGAGCTGTCCAACGAATGACTTTCACCTGATCCGAAGGCAGGAACAAAATTACCAGCGCAGCGATCACTGGAAAAAACAGAATTGTAGTCAGCAGGTGAGTGCTAATGTAGTCCATTTATCCACTCCCCTTATAGGAAATAGTACAGCAAGGCGGCGATGACAATGAGCACACCCACTGAACCGATTAGGTAGGATTGAATACGGCCGGTCTGTATATAGCGGATATTCTGGCCTTGCCAGAAAACCTGTGCCGTCCCATCGCCGATTAATTCATTGATAACCGGCTTATCAAAGTAATTTCGCAGCACGTGGCCAATCAATAAAGCCAGACGCGCCACGCTGTGCAAAATGCCGTCGATCACAGTACCATCCATCCACGGAGTGAAGACCTGCGAAATCCAATTCATGGGTTTGACAATAAAATATGCATAGAATTCGTCGCAATACCACTTGTTCTTGAGGATTGGGTAAAGCGGACCGAGTGGTTTTTCAAGCGGATCACGCTGACCAGCTTTCACGTCTCTATATACCAACCAGCCAAGAGTCAGGCCGCCGAGAGCTACAACCAGCGAGGTCAACAAAGGCCAGAAATTGAAAACCAGGACTTTCGGCTCTTCGAGCAAGGTTGCGCCGACGAAACCATGGAACCAGTTGGGAAGCAAGCCACCAACAAGCGGGAATTCTTCGGGGATTCCCACCCAACCATATCCGATCGCAAAGACCGAGAGGATAACCAGAGGAGCTGTCATCGTCCACGGAGTTTCGGAAGCATGTGCAGCTTCTTGGGTGCGAGCTTCGCCCAAAAAAGTCAGTGTAATCTGCCGCATTGTGTAAAAGGCAGTCATCAAAGCTGCAATGGCCAGTGTTGCAAACACAGCCCAATGGCCATGACCAAAAGCATCGGCTAAAATTTCATCCTTGGACCAGAAACCCGCTGTGATGAGCGGAAAGCCCGAAAGAGCAAATCCACCGATGAGGAAAGTCCAAAAAGTGATCGGCATTTTCTTGCGTAGGCCACCCATATTACGCATATCTTGCGGGTCGACCTGGTGATTGCCAGTGTGCAGTACACCATGCTCCATACCGTGAATAACCGATCCTGAGCCCAGGAACAACAGCGCTTTAAAGAAAGCATGTGTCACCAGGTGGAAAGCCGCGGCCACGTAAGCACCAATTCCAAGAGCAGCAATCATAAAACCGAGCTGAGAAATCGTCGAGTACGCAAGCACCTTTTTTATATCATTTTGCGCTACAGCGATCGTCGCTGCAAACAAGGCTGTGAAAGCGCCAATGAAAGCAATGATGCTCATGGTCGGCGTCAGGCCGTGGCCAGTCCAATCCGCAGTAAAGAGTGGAAAGATACGAATCACCATGTATACGCCAGCCGAAACCATGGTGGCTGCATGGATCATCGCGCTGACCGGGGTTGGTCCTTCCATCGCATCTGGCAGCCAAATGTGCAACGGCCACTGTGCTGACTTGCCAACTGTACCAATGAACAAAAGCAGACCAATCAAACCGGCAGCCGTCAAACCAAAAATCGGTGTTGTGGTCGTCGCAAGGGTGCGTAAAACTTCTTCATTATAAAAAATTGCGCGATAGTTCAACGTGCCTGTGGCTGAATATAAAAAAGCCAGACCGAGCAGCATGAACACGTCACCAACGCGCGTTGTCATGAAAGCTTTGACTGCCGCATCCCGGGCTGAGGGTTTTGCATACCAGAAACCGATCAGCAAGTAGGAACACAAACCCATAATTTCCCAGCCGACGAAAAGCGTCAACAGGTTATCAGAAACAACGAGGATGTACATCCCGCAAGCGAACAAACTAAGAAAAGCGAAAAAACGCGAATACATCGGCTCAATGGAAAGGACGCTGTGCTTATGACCGCCTTCATCCGTGATGGTTGCGCCGTGTGGAGGTAAACCGGGGAGATCATGATCGCCCTCTGGCTGTCCAAAATTGTGGTAACCGACGCTATAAATGAAAATCATGAATATCGTCAAACTCACAAAGAACAGAACAGCTGCAGAGATCGGGTCGATCTGGACACCAATTTGAAAAAATGAATCGCCAGTGGGCAGCCAGTTGATGGCGCTGGCAAAAATGTGCTTGCCAAATTCTTCAGTCCCCAATGCACGCAGGAACACGATCATACTACCTAGCCATGAAAGCCCTGCCGCTCCTACGCCTATGCTGTGGCTAAGAGTTGTTGACCGATTGGTCAACAACACGATCAAGAAAAACGCCAAAAGTGGCGGGAGGGGAATTAACCAGATGATGGTTTCTGTCGCCATAACGTGTCTCCTACCACTTCAACAGGTCGAGTTCGTCGGCAATAACCGTATTGCGGCGGCGATAAACGGAATAGATCAACGACAAGCCCACAGCCACTTCCGCGGCAGCGACGGCGAAGACGATGATTGCAAACACCTGCCCGGTCATTGACGCTGTGTTTCCATAACGCCAGAAAGCCACCAGGTTGATATTGACCGCATTAAGCATCAACTCAACACATAACAGGATCGCAACGGCATTACGCCTAACCAGCACGCCAAATAGGCCAATACTGAAAAGAGCTGCCGAAAGATACAGGTACCAACTCAAAGGGATCATGTGCGCCTCTTATTTCTTATTCATCGCCACATAGACGGACCCGATCAACGCCGCCAATAGCAGGACGGACGCTACTTCAAACGGCAAGACAAAGGCCTCGGGCGAAGTAAGCGCAACACCCAACTGTAAAAGCAGCGCATCCGACCCGCCAGGAATTTCCGCAGGCAATTTGGCCAACCCATCCCATTTAGAAAAAATCACGAACAATCCGCCAAAGGTTAATATGGCCAGCACAGCTGAGGCAGGCCAGGATGTATTAACCTGAGGCCCCTTATCGCGCATTTCCTTGCGGGTGAGCATCACGGCAAAAATAAACATGATCGCGATTGCGCCAATGTAAACTACCACCTGAATAACCGCCAGAAAGCCTGCTTCCAGAACTACAAAGAGAACCGCCACCCCGAACAGAGTTGCGATTAGCCACAGAGCAGCGTGGACCAGGTTTTTTGTGGTGACGACCATCAAAGCCGAAGCGATGATTAGCGCCGCGCTTAAGATAAAAATGACTTGCGAAGCATCCATACTTCAGCTCCCAATTAATGTTGCGCCACAGGTTTGGGCGCTTGAGCTGCCACGCGATCTCTGCGGCCAACAGCGCGCAGAATCTCGAGCGTGACCCAGCCAATAAGCAAGTTCGTGGCCAACATACCTAAAACATAGACCCATAGGGCATTTTCTTGATAGCCTTTCAAAAGAGAGTGGCTGATTGCTGTTACCATCAGCAGGGTAAAAGAGAACGGCGTCAAGAATTTCCAATTGAAGGCCAGCATGTGGTCAATACGAATACGCGGAACAGTGTACTTAATCCACATGATAATCCAGTAGCCAATCAATGCTTTCCCCAGCACCGCAATTGCACCGAAGAACGGGCTACCCAGCCAGCTCAGCCATGCAATTTTTTCGAGGCCAAAATAGCCCCAACCGCCGAAAAACAAAACCCCCATGAGACCACCTACCGTAAAGGAGTGCAGCAGTTCCCCAGCATAGAACCAGCCAAATTTCATTCCACTATATTCAATATGGAACCCAGAGACAATTTCCGATTCGCCTTCGTTCAGATCAAACGGCGAGCGGCCCAATTCGGCGATGGCACTGATCAAAAAGACAAAGAATGTCAGTGGAGCAACAAGAATGAAGGGGACCCCATTCACCTGGGCTTCGGTTATGGCCTTCAGGCTCATGGAGCCAGTTAGCATAACCGGGATCATGAGCGCTACCACCAGTGGAATTTCGAACGATATCATAGTAGCAACACTGCGGAAGGCTCCCAGCAGGGCGTACTTATTGTTTGACGACCAACCCGCCATTATGACAGCCAGAGTACCAAATGCTCCAGCCGCTATCAAATAAAGCACTGCCACATTCAAATCGGTTCCGTAAATGCGCGAAGCAAGTGGGAAAACCGCCCAGAGAATGATGACCGACATGGCCGAAATCACCGGAGCCATGTTGTAAACTACCTTGTCCGCCCCATCTGGGGTGATGTCTTCCTTGATAATCAATTTGATAATATCAGGGAAAGGCTGGAAGAGACCAAAGGGGCCAACACGGTTCGGGCCAAGACGACCTTGAAAACGCGCCACCACCTTGCGTTCAACCCAGACCAACATGATATCCAACACCATCGCCACCATTACAAGGACGACAACGCCGATAAGGTTGACGAGAACGTTCGCCCAAATTCCCGGCATGCCCCAATTAGTAAATGTGAGCATCAACCAGTCATAAACTACCTTAATTGGATCGTTCCAAAAGCTCATGGAATACTCCTTCCTGCACGATTTGCTGAGCAAATCGAACCGGGATAACTATCCCGTACTGGAACCGCGATAACTATCCCATCCTGAAATTGTTATTAACAGCTAGAAGGCTGAGAGCCCGCCGTGCGCCCTAACCCGTTCGGCCATACATCCTTGGGATTTACACCCATTCGAGCATCCCTTTGCGCCAGGCAAACGACAACCCGACCACCAGGATGAGAATGAACAAAATTCCCTCGGCAACAGCAAAGAATGGCAGGATATTAATCGTCAATGCCCAGGGAAACAAAAAAACGGTCTCCACATCGAAAATCAGGAAGACCAGCGCAAAAACATAATACTGGGCCTTGAACTGCACCCAGCTATCCCCAACAGTCTCAAGACCACACTCATAAGTGCTCTGCTTGATAGGGTTGGGCTTTTTTGGAGCAATCACCGCTGCAATAAGAAGCGGTGCCACCGGGATGACAATCCCGATCACCAAAAAAAGACCAATATACATCCAGGGATTCTGCATAGATACTCCTTCTGGCGATTAGGACATTTATCACAAGACATGCCTTCGTCATTCTATCACAGGGGTGCCTTGATGAAAACTTACCCTTGTAAGGAATCAGTATGATATTTGTCACATAACGTGAACACTTATCATGGGAGTTGTTTTCAGTTATAACGATAAAAACAAAATAATTGCATAACTGCCTTTAAGTTGTCAAATTACCTAGCGAAATATTCATCCGCCTCGTGAACGTTTCCAAAAATACTTAACGATTGACCCCAAAAACGGTAAACCCAGCAGTGAACTGATTGATGTCCCCGCAATGCCCAACCAACGCGTCGGGGTAGCCCTCAATCCAAAAAAAGAGGTCGCTTCGATCTCTAGAAGCTGTGCCGAAAGTGCCTGCCGGCTTTCTATTCCGCTCGTCTTGGGCATAAAATGCAAATAAAACCACACTATCCCTTCGTACTGACCAACCTCGGCAGGAAGCACACTCCAATAAAACGTTATCGTTTGGCCTGGTAACAGCGTCTCACTGATTATCTCGTTGGGGCGGATATTTGCCCCAGCCATATCCATCCGAGCTTCAGCCAAAACATGATGCGTTTTGTATAGATTCGGAACAATGATTGTTTCGCCTCTATTGAAATTACCTTCAGCCAAAACAGTTGGAGTCAAATTACCATTCTCATCCATTTCGAGTGTCAAGCGGACTACGTCTGAATCTCCCACAAAAATTTTTGGAGGGAATTCCAGTTTGAGCATACGCATTTCTGGTATGGCTGGGGGCAGATCAACCACCTGCCCTATAATTGGGAGTTGCATTTCTGTCGGTTGAATTTTTTGGCGCAAAACAATACGCTGGCCTGGTAAACAGCTCCAGGCCAGCGCTGACAACGAAATTACTAGTACCACCATAGCAAAACCAAGTCGTAAACGAGGTAAAATAATGATCACGATTATTCTCTTATGGTTGTGCTACCTAACCAATAAGCCCGCAAATAAGGGCTTTTTTGTTACCATCACCCTGACTATTAACGGAATTTACATCAGCCAACACGAATGGATTGGAAAGCTGATCAACACTTCATCTCCCGCGCGTGGCAGCGTTGCACTACGTTCATTGAACAAATCCGTTGAAAATAACACACCACCGACGTTCACGCGTAGGCGTACCACCGCGCCTAAAAACAGGACCGAGGCGACGGTCCCCGTTAGTCCATTGCGTCCTTCCCCGGCACCGATCTGAACTTCCTCTGGGCGAACCGCCAATCGAGGTTTATCGCTCAACATTCGTTCAGACGAGTGGTCAAACTGCACCGTCTGTCCCGCCAAATTGCAGGTTGCTTGTGCCAGATCCACATCCGTGACCGGCAGCAGGTTCAATTGCCCGACAAAATTGGCCACAAATTCGGTCGCTGGATAGTTATAGATCTGTACAGGGCTGCCAACCTGTTCCATGCGTCCCTGGCTCATCACCACAACGCGATCCGAAAGCGAAAGCGCCTCTTCCTGGTCGTGAGTAACATACACTGTGGTAATGTTCGTGGCTTGTTGGATACGGCGAATTTCCAGGCGCAACTCAACCCGAATTTTTGCATCCAACGCTGATAATGGTTCATCCAAAAGTAAGACTCGCGGGCTGATGGCCAGAGCGCGCGCCAAGGCGATACGCTGCTGCTGTCCCCCCGAAAGCTGGTAAGGATACTTATCGATGTGTTTTTCAAGATGGACCAGGGCCAGCATTTCAGCTACACGATTTTTAATGAACGCCTTTTCCTGATTTCGCACCTGCAAACCGAATCCAACATTCTGACCAATGGTCATGTTTGGAAAGAGCGCATACGACTGAAATACCATGCCCACATTGCGCTGGTTGGGAGATTTATTTGTTATATCCTCGCCATCCAATTTAACTACGCCCGAGGATGGCAGTTCAAACCCTGCGATCATCCGCAAAGTGGTCGTTTTCCCACAGCCTGAAGGACCCAAAAAAGAGACAAACTCACCTTTTTCAACATCCAGGTTAAAATCTTCAACTGCGACCGCTGCGCCAAATACCTTGGAGACATTCGTAAGTGTTAGAAAAGCCATGATTCACCGTTTTGAAATGAAGGGTAATTCCAAATTAATTTCATGCCTTAATGAGCTCCCGCCAGGCTGCCATCCGTCTTGCCACGGTTAAGCAGCTGCATC
>CAZHWV010000116.1:0-1727 GCA_964536185.1 uncultured Anaerolinea sp.
AGGACCACAACGGTGTTCGAGACCGTCCCATTCAACCACTCTGGCACCTCTCCAGTGAAGCATCGTGGCGGGCGGATTATACCGCTTTTCTGTAAATTCGGGATGTTTAAATCTCGGTGGTATAACCCTGGTGAGGATAGATCACATTCTGCAACCCACCAGCCTCAATTTTTTCCTTGAGCGGCAGGGCACCCCGTGGTTCACCATGCACCAGATAGACTCGCTTCGCGCTTTTTTTTACGCCCAGGGCGTATTCGGTCAGCAGGTCCTGGCCTGCATGGGCTGAGAGCCCACCGACGGTGGCAATTTCAGCCTTGACCTGGTAAGTCTCGCCAAAGATTCGGATGCGCTCTTCGCGGTCAGCTAATCGGCGGCCCAGAGTATTGGGAGCCTGCCATGAGACGATCATAATCGTGTTTTTGGGGTTTTCGATGTTCCAGCGGATGTGATAGACGATGCGGCCCACTTCAGCCATACCCGAAGCTGAAATGATGATCATCGGGTCTTTGCGTCCATTCAAGGATTTGGATTCTTCCAAACTGTGCACATAGGTCAGATTCTTGAATTCCAGGGCTGGGTGACCGCCGGCGATGAGCGCTTTGGTTTCATCATCGTAACATTCCTCATGTTTTTTGAAAATGTCGGTTGCATTGACCGCCAGGGGGCTGTCCACGAAGACGGGCACATTCTCTGGCAAGCTGCCTTCATCTTGCATGCGGTTCAGGTTGTAAACCAGTTCCTGGGTGCGTCCCACAGCGAAGGATGGGATGATAACCTTGCCACCCCGTCGCAGGGTTCGCAGGATGACCGTCCGCATTTCCTGGTAGGCCTCTTCCGGGCCGCGGTGAGGCTTATCACCGTAAGTGCTTTCCATCAACAGGATGTCGGTTTCTTCGGGCAGGACCGGGTCGCGCAGAATGGGTAAATTGCGCCGGCCAACATCGCCAGAAAACCACAGTCGTATTTTCCGCCCCTTTTCCTGCATTTCAAGGTCCACAGCTGCCGAGCCCAGGATGTGCCCGGCTTCGATAAACCGCGCGCTGACGCCGTTGCCTGGTGAAAAGGGTGTGTTCAACTCCACTGGCTTAAAAAATGGGAGCACTTCGGCCGCGTCCAATTGGGTGTAGAGCGGGTCGACTGGTGGTTCATTGTGTCGGGAGCGGTGATAGTTGGTGGTTTGAGCCTGGCGTTCCTGGACGTGGCCTGAATCTAACAGCATGATGCGGCCCAGGTGGACAGTGGCCGGGGTGGCGTAGATCCTGCCGGTGAAACCGTGTTTAACCAGATGCGGCAAGTTGCCGGAGTGGTCGATATGAGCATGCGAGAGAATGACGGCGTCAATCTCTTGAGGCTTGAACGGGAAGTTCCGGTTGTGATCGAAGGCTTCCTGGCGGATGCCTTGGTAGAGACCGCAATCGAGCAGGATTTTGCTGCCGTTAATATCGATCAGGTGCATGGAGCCGGTGACGGTTTGGGCTGCGCCGTGAAAGTGGATGTGCATGCGGTTTCTCCTGGGTACTGGGTATTTCAAATGCTTTGCAGGGGTTTGTGGAGAAAGAGAAAACCAGAGTCAGATATATATACTATACAACGCATTTAATGCGCTGGATAGTGGGAAGAAGGGGTCTGGGGGGTGGGTCTGCAACTGTTGGCTGGACAGATTGCTGGGGCTGCTTAAACAGCAAGAGCACGCCCGGCGTGCTCTTGCTGTTTAAGCAGCTCAGGCC
>CAZHWV010000116.1:1737-14016 GCA_964536185.1 uncultured Anaerolinea sp.
GCCAGGACCGGCTTGATGCCCAATGTATTAATGATCTCTGCCCCAAAGTGTTCCAGGCGCCAGGGGCTGCTGGCTAAAACTTTTTCCAGGGCCTGGGGGGTGCGTGGGTTTTGCTCTGCCAGTGCGCTCATTAAAACGCGCGGCAGGATTACATCCGATTCCACGCCCATCTCTTCGGCTTTTTTCTTTCGCCAGGATTTCAATCGTTGGATTCGATTTAATACCGCATCTGGCATTCTTTCCAATTCGGTAGGCTGTGTGAGCGGGGCGCTCAGACCACGATCCACGGCTTCCAGCATAGACTTGCCGAAACGCTGAATCTGGCGTTCCGAGAGTCCAGCGGAAGGTAGTTGTTCCAGGATACGTGGTTCGGTCTGCGCAATTTTGAGCATGATGCGATCATCCATCACCTTGAAGAGCGGGCGGTTCAGACGGGCGGCCATTTTCTCCCGGCTGAGGCACAATTCCTTGAGAATCGTTTGCTGGCGGGCGGAAAGGTCTTGCCGTCCGTCAATGCGCTCCCAGCCAATCCGGGCTGGGCGGTGATTGTTTCCAACGGTGACAAAACAGCTGCGCTGGAAGTCCTCATTGGCCAGTTCCCAACGGCCTTTTTCGTGCAGCTCAGCATCTAGAATATCACGCAGGGCGATCAAATAATGGGTGTCCAGGCGGGCGTAATCGATCAAGGAGGCAGATAGCGGGCGCTGGCCCCAATCGGCTTTCTGGTTGTGTTTGTCTACATCCACGCCAAATTTTTCAGAGAGCAGGCTGGCCAGCCCGACTTGTTTGTAGCCCAACGTGCGTGCAGCCAGCATGGTATCGAAGATACTACTGAAGCTGAAGTCGAAATCGCGCTGCAAGCCGAGTACATCGTATTCGGCGGCATGAAAAATGATCTCGATGTTCGGGTCCGAAAAAAGAGGTGCCAGGTAGGTCAGGTCATCCAGGGCCAGCGGATCTACCAGGTAGTCGCTGAGCGGGGTGGAAAACTGGATCAGGCAGACGCGCTCCTGGAAGGCATGTAGAGAATTGGCCTCGGTATCCACTGCCAGGCGTGGCTCGTGCGCGAGCAATTCAGCCATCTGCTTAAGGGCGGTGGGTGTGTTGACCAGGATGGGTGCTGATAGAGGTAAGATCATGGGGTGATTATAAGGCTGAAATTGCCTCGATTCCCTTCAATTTTTCCATAATAAGGCCATCTTCGCCATCGGTATAATATTTTACCCAGCGGTCGATGTTGTAATACCCAGCCATTTTATACACGCGAATGGCTTCTTCATTACTGATCCGAACGCACAGGTGGATGATTTCGGTGGGCAGTGCGTTCTCGCAGGCTGTCAGCAGGGCGCGCCCGATGCCTTTGTGACGGTATTCGGGTAACACGCACAAGGTTGCGATCCAAGAAAAGCCTTCGTTGGGGCGCGGATCGCCAACCACAAAGCCGATCATCTGTCCCTGTTCCACAGCCTTGAAACGCGTCACACCCGAAAAGCTGAGCACGCTGACCAGGTCAAACAGAGGCCAGGCATCCCGTGGGAAGCATACCTTTTCCAGATGGCGCAGTGGGTTAATATCGAACAGGTTGGCGGGAAGGATATCCATGTTATGCGTTTATGAGGTGACCCTGCTTGGTTGGCAATAGAAATTTTGAGCCAGACAACTTTACCAGATGCGCGAAAAAAGAACAAGTATAATCATCCAATCTAAAACGCCCGGTTTGGTTTGACGTCAGCAGAGGCTGGCCGGGGCTGAGTCAGGAGATAAAATGAAATTTGAGAAAGTTTGTATTTTGGGCCTGGGTTATATCGGTCTGCCGACCGCTACAATGTTTGCCACTCATGGCGTTAACGTGTTGGGCGTGGATACTAATCTGGGGATCATCGAGACGCTCAAAGATGGTCAAATTCATATCCACGAACCAGGTCTGGGGCTGGCGATGGAGAATGCCCTTAAAAGCGGTAACCTTAGTCTTGCCAGCATGCCTGAAGCGGCGGATGCTTTTATCATCGCAGTTCCCACCCCATTCTATGAACACGACTTAGGCCAGTATAACGGCCAGAGCTATAAAAAAGCGGATATGCGCGCAGTTATCTCAGCAGCCCGGGCGATAGTGCCGCACCTGCGCAATGGCTGCCTGGTCGTGCTCGAATCGACTTCGCCGCCGCGCACCACGGTCGACTTGCTGGTGCCTATCCTGGAAGAATCGGGTCTTAAGGCTGGGATAGATTTTTATGTAGCCTATTCGCCTGAGCGGGTTCTGCCGGGGCAGATTCTGCGCGAATTGATCGAGAATGCCCGCGTGATTGGCGGTCTAACCCCCGAATCGGCCCAGGCTGGTTTTGATTTGTACTCCACTTTTGTGCGTGGCGAAATCCATAAGACCGACGCAACCACTGCGGAGATGGTCAAGTTGATGGAGAACACCTATCGGGACGTTAATATCGCGATTGCTAACGAATTTTCACGCCTGGCGGAACGCTTTGGGGTAGACGTCTGGGAGGCCATCCAGCTTTCGAGTCTCCACCCGCGGGTTAAAATCCTCAGCCCGGGGCCAGGGGTCGGCGGGCACTGTATCAGTGTTGACCCATGGTTCTTTGTCGAGACTGCGCCGGATCTCAGTTTGCTGATCCAGCGCGCCCGGCAGGTAAACGACTCGCAGCCCGAATTTGTTCTGGCGCTGGTAAAAAAAGCCCTGGGAAATCTCTCCGGGAAGAAGATCGCTGTGCTTGGCTTGGCATACAAGCCGGATGTAGATGATTTGCGCGAAAGCCCGGCGGTCGAAGTGTCGCATTTGCTAGTCAAGGATGGCGCGCTGGTCAAGGCTTTTGAGCCATTTAAGCCCCAGGCTCAGCTGCCAGGAGTGGAAACCGTTCCGACACTGGCGCAAGCCGTCAAAGACGCTGATGCGCTGTTGTTACTGGTCAATCATACTGAATTTCGCCAGCTCAGCCCGGCGGCGCTCAAGGCGATGACCCGCGCGCGCGTGTTGATCGACACGGTTAATGGCTGGGCTGGTTCGGATTGGGCACAGTCCGGGTTTAGTTTGTTCCGGCTCGGTGTTGGCAAATAATCGCTGTTACTGCCATCGAAAAATTGCACGCGGATACCCAAAGTCGGGCACGCTGTTTCGTGGATTCGACGGACACCTTCGGCGCACAGATATTTTCAACTTATCTGCTTTATTTCAGATTGTCTTGACATGGTTCGCATATTTTCGCAAAAAACCATAAATTTCCAGCGATAATCCGCCACATCAGATTTTATCCGCGTTCTGATCTGGTGCTACCACGCGGGCAGAATTGAAAGCGGGAGATTCCAACGGTGGAAATCCCTGAGGATTCGTTGCAAAATCATTGCGGAATTGTTGTATAATGAAATTGTGAACAAATTATGCAGGTTGTGTGGGGTTATTTTTATAGTTTGTTGTCTGCTGGCGGCCGGAACCGGGGCCAGGGTGGAGGCTCAGCGCGGCGAGCCTTGGCAATATTTTCCCGACACCGGCCATAATGTCAGCGGCGAGTTTTGGACGTTTTACCAAAGCATACCGAACGCTGCTTTTGTCTTTGGCTCTCCTCTTACTGAGCAGTTTAACGATGATCGCACTGGGCGTTTAGTCCAATATTTTCAGCGCGCGCGTTTTGAGTTTTACCCCGAAAACCCTCTGGCTGAGCGTGTGATTCTTTCTGGATTGGGACCTTATGTCTACGAGCACAGCCCGCTTCGGGGAAGCATAGACACTTTTAATCCTATTGGCTGCCGCTACTTTCAGGAAACCGATTTTTCACTGTGTTTCGCTTTTCTGGAGTTTTTTGATCGGAACGGCGGCGAGACCATTTTTGGCAAGCCAATTTCCCCTTTTGTTTTTTACAATGACCGCATTGTGCAGTATTTTGAGCGCGCGCGCTTTGACTGGTACCCGGAATATCCGGAAGGCCAAAAGGTGGTGCTGGCGCAGTTAGGGCGCATCTATTTTGATCTTGCGCCTGAGGACGCCAATCGTTTGCAGCCGGTCAAGGCCGAAAACGCTCCTGGGGATGTGCAAGCTATTCATGTGCGCGCTTTTACTTTGAAGGCTCTTTCGCAGATAAATGACCAGCAGGTGGTTTACGTGGTGGTCCAGGATCA
This sequence comes from uncultured Anaerolinea sp., assembly GCA_964536185.1. Taxonomy (GTDB): domain Bacteria; phylum Chloroflexota; class Anaerolineae; order Anaerolineales; family Villigracilaceae; genus UBA5195. The sequence goes on from CAZHWV010000116.1 coordinate 5,863, forward strand.
GACTCTCAACCCGGTGGCGGGCGCCACGACTGTTGTCACCATTACCTGGGCTCAGGGTGAGCGCCAAAGCATTGCGCAGACAACCAATGCAAATGGCGTTGGGATTGTGCCCTTTCCGGTGCAGGCACAGGCGCACGGCAGCTTGATTATGGTCGAAGCTGAGGTCCTGTACATGGGACTATCTGACAGGACCATAACTTCTTTTCGCATCTGGCAGTAGAGAGTAATTTAATATTTGACCCCTCAGGGTTTCTTAAAACCCTGAGGGGTTATTTTATTAAAGTAGATCAAAGACTGGCCCCTCTTTACATGCTAGTTTGAAGTCAATGCCTGGATGCAGGCTCACCGCGCAGACTCCACATTCGGCCAGGCTGCCACAGGGCATGGGCGTAATGATCAGTGCCTGAACGCGGCCAGTGTGAGTCAGGTTGGATTTAATCTGCGCATAACCGCTGTTTCGATTGGGAGCGAATAGGGGAAGGATCTCGGGCAGGTGCTCGCGGCGTAATTCGATGGCCAGGTAATCGGCCCAGGGGATGGTCTCGTCCAGGGCTGCCAATGGCAAGATCTCTAAAGCGTTGGGCAGTCCCAATGGCGGTGTGTCGGTTAGCAGTGCCACGCGCGAATTTTGGGCCAGAGCCGGTTCGAGCAGAGCCAGTACATGCGCGCCATTCGCTTCAATAGCCGCCAGGGCTACCCGGCGTGCCGTGGCTGGCAGGCTGAAGCCGCGCCCCAGCGGGCCGCGCAGACTCAGTTCGGCGCCCGGCAGCCAGTGACTCGGCAGTGGCGGGGCTGCAAAGAACCCTGCTGGGCATGCTCCGGATGAATAGACCACCTGGGCGAGCGCTGCTTCCATGTCGGAGGTGGAGGTCGCCAACAGGTACTGCCCTGGCGCGGGGATCAGCGCCGCTGGGCAGGAGATACGCGCGGCGTGGCGTCCCTCCAGGAAAATCTCTTCGATACAACCTTTTGCAGTATGCATACGTAATATTAATGCTATCACGTTATAATGAAACTCAAAAGAAGGAGAAACTATGAATATTGCCCAAGTAATTCAATTTGTTGCGTCCGGCGCCTGGCTGATCGTAATTGGCCTGGTAGCCCTGTTGGTTACCCGTTCGAGCCGAGGCCAGCCGGTCAAGGGTTTTTCGACCGGTGTGGTCATTATGATCCTGGTGGCGGTAGCGCTCAGTACGGTTGGCGCGGGGTTGGTCTTTATCGAACCGGATGAGATGGCCGTGGTCATCACGGTTAACCAGGGTGGCATCCGCCCTGAACCCTTGACGGCCGGTATCCATTTTGTGATCCCGTTCATTGAGCGTGTCGAGCGCTATACCATTCTGCGCCAGACCTATACCATGTCGGCTGTCGGCACCGAGGGTCAGGTTTCCGGGGATGACTCAATCCAGGTGCGCACCAAGGACGGTCAGCAGGTCTATATCGATGCCTCGGTCATTTATTCGGTCGATCCGAAGAAAGCCATTGATCTGTACCGCACCTGGCGGAAAACCTATGAAGAAGGCCTGGTGCGTCCGCAGTCGCGCGGTGTAATTCGCGATATCTCCTCTCAATATGGCATTGAGGAAATTGTCAGCACCAAGCGTGGTGAGATGGAAAAGCAGATCACTGATCAATTGACCAAGATCTTTGCGGATAACAACCTGATCCTGCAGGATTTTGTGCTGCGCAACATCCGCTTTAGCGATGAATATGCCACGGCGGTTGAGCAAAAACAGATCGCTGAACAGCAGGCCCAACAAGCCAAGTTCGTCGTCGAGTCGAAGAAGCAGGAAGCCGAGCAGGCTCGCCAGACTGCGCAAGGCGCGGCGGATGCGGCCGTGATTGCAGCCAAGGGCGCGGCTTCAGCGCGGGTTGTCCAGGCCGAAGCTGAAGCTAAGGCCATGCAATTGATTGCTGATGTGCTCAAGCAGAACCCAACCCTGCTTCAGTATCAGTACATTACCAAACTGTCTCCGAATGTCCAGATGATGCTGGTGCCGAGCGATGCGCCCTTCATTTTGCCACAGTTGCAGATTACGACACCCACCGTGGATTCAATCCCAACTCCATAATGTGACGGTGGGACGATAAATGTTATCCATCCAGTGGCTGGCGAAATTTTCAGCCACTGGATATTGCCTTTTTTGGGAGCATGCATGTCACAGGTTTCCCCCTCGGGCCGGCAGGTCAGGTTGACCAGCCTTTCCAGTTGTGCTGGCTGAGCATCCAAATTAAATGCGGAAACGCTGGCGCAGGTTCTGCGCCCCGTCACGAATATTTTTAAGCCGGGCGATAGTCCGGATCTTTTGATTGGCTTGGATGGCGCGGATGACGCCGCGGTCTGGAAGCTGGACGACGAACGCGCACTGGTGGTTACCACCGATTTCTTCACCCCGGTGGTAGATACACCATATGAATATGGCGCGATTGCGGCGGCCAATTCGCTTTCGGATATTTATGCTATGGGTGGTGTGCCTTTCCTGGCGCTCAATATTGCCGCCCTGCCGCCCGATCTGCCGGTCGATATATCTAGCGAAATTTTGCGTGGCGGCGCGGAAAAATGCAAGCAAGCCGGGGTGGTTGTGGCTGGCGGGCATACCGTTCAGGACCAGGAGCCCAAATTTGGTCTGGTGGCGCTTGGATTTGTGCATCCTCAAAAGATGATTACCAAGGCTGGGGTCAGACCAGGCGATTGGTTGGTATTGACCAAGCCGCTCGGTTTTGGGGTAACCAGCACGGCGATCAAGCGTGGACTGGTCACCGAAGCCGACTTATTGGAGGTGACCGGTTGGATGAGCCGACTGAACCAACTTGCCGGTCAATTAGCCAACGAGTCAGGCTTGTGCGGGGGCACGGATATTACAGGTTTCGGCCTGCTGGGTCATGGCCTGGAACTGGCTCAAGCCTCGGGCGTGAGCTTGCGTTTACGCTTCCGGCAGTTGCCCTTTATCTCATGCGCGCGCAAATATGCCGAAGAATGGACTTTCCCTGGAGGCACCTCGGATAACCGAAATTTCTACGGGCCGCAGGTGCATTTTGAACCTGGCATCAACGAACTGGAGCAGATGTTGGCTTTTGATGCGCAAACCAGCGGAGGACTTTTGTTGGCGGTGTCTCCCGAAAAGCTGGCTGCTTTTGAACAACGCGCAAAAAAATTAGGTCAGCCCATCTGGTTGATCGGTGAAGCGTTGGATGGCCAGGGTATTGAGGTGCTGCGCTGAAAGGGTTATTGTCTGCATGAATATTGGTTTGGAAATCCTGATAATCTTTGGGCTCATCATTTTGAATGGTGTTTTTGCGCTATCTGAGATTGCGGTTTTATCCTCGCGCAAGGCGCGTTTACAACAACGGCTCAATGAAGGCGATAAGGGCGCCGAGGCAGCCTTGAGACTGGCGGAGAATCCGAATATTTTTATCTCCACCACCCAGGTTGGCATCACCTTGGTCGGGGTATTATCTGGGGCAGTTGGCGGAGCAACCATTGCCGATGCGCTGGCTTTGGAATTTGAGCTGGTGCCTTTGCTGCAGCCGTATGCTCAATCGCTAGCCCTGGGCATAGTTGTGCTGCTGATCACAGTTTTTTCGCTTTTACTGGGTGAGCTGGTACCCAAGCGTTTGGCTTTACATAGCCCAGAAGATATCGCCTCGGTCATCGCTGGGCCGATGAACGTTATTTCGAGTTTGTTTTCTCCTCTTGTGCGCCTCTTGAGCGGTACCACCGACCTGATCCTGCGCATGCTGGGCGTCACACCCAGTGAGGAACCGCCGGTAACCGAAGAAGAGCTGCAGGTGCTGCTTGACCAGGGTACCCAGGCGGGTGTCTTCGAAGAATCCGAGCAGGATATGGTCGAGGGTGTTTTCCGCTTGAATGACCGGCGTGTCGGCTCGTTGATGACCCCGCGTAGTGAAATTGCCTGGTTGGATGTCAAAGATACCCCCGATGAGATCCGCCTGCAGATTGAAGAGAATCCTTACTCGCGTTTCCCGGTTTGCGCAGACAGCCTGGATAACGTCCTGGGGGTGATCGAAGCGCGCGATCTGCTGCTCGAAAGCCTGCATGGTGAGCCCTTGCTTTTGAAACGCAATTTGCAGGCCCCGGTCTATATCCCTGAAACAGCGCTGGCCTCAAAATCGCTGGATCTTTTCAAGTCAGGCTCGGCTGAAATGATGTTGGTGGTGGATGAGTTTGGGTCAACGCAGGGTTTGTTGACCATCTATGATATTTTGGAAGAAATCGTTGGCGATATTGATAGTGAACCTCAAGCCACTCAGCGCCAGGATGGTTCCTGGCTCTTGGATGGGATGCTTTCAATCGAAGATTTTAAGGAAATCTTTAATTTGCGCCACCTGCCTGATGAGGACCAGTATGAGACCCTGGGAGGGTTCGTGATGCTCCACCTTGGGCGCGTGCCGCAGTCCGCAGATCGCTTTGATTGGAGTGGCCTGACCTTTGAGGTGATGGATATGGATGGCAAGCGTGTGGACAAAGTCTTGGTGATGCTTAAACCGGTCATACTTGCCGAGCCGAATGTGAAGAAGGACGGGAATTGATGCAGGTCAGCTTGCCAGCGAATTACCCGACAGTCTTCATACACTGATTTTGATATCCGAAAGAACGAAAAAATATGCTATAATCATGTTGATCCCCGAATGATTGACAATTGATCCCGGTTGTTTTGGGGCTTTGCCGGGCACAAAAACTATTAATGCTAATTTCCCTTGTTTCCAAAAAGTAAATTATTGACTGCCACTGTGCTTTGGGCAGATATTTTCTTTTCCACCCCCCATCCCTTCTGCATTCCCCATAAAACTGAATAGAGACAAACACATGATGAATATTCTTGAACTTGAAAGTAAGCCTCTGGCCGATCTGCGTGCGATGGCGACCAAAGATTTTGGCGTCCAAGGCGCTAACCGTATGAAAAAAGAGGCTCTGGTGCTGCGCTTGCGGCAGGAAGAGGCTGCCAAGGAGGGGCTTGAAATCCGTGGTGGAATTCTTGAGATTATGGATGAGGGCATCGGCTTTTTACGCTCGGCGCGTTATAGCATCAGTGAAGATGACGTCTATGTTTCACAGGCCCAGTTACGCCGCCATGAGCTGCGCTCTGGGGATCTGATCCTGGGGCATGCCCGTTCTCCGCGTGAATCAGAGCGTCATTGGGGTTTATTGAAGGTGGAAAGCGTCAATGGTGTCGATCCCGAGGAAGCCCGCCGCCGGCCAAGATTTGAAAACTTAACCCCTATTTTTCCCGATGTCCGTTTTGACCTGGAAACGAAAGGCGATATTCTGGCCACCCGCATGATTAACCTGATCGCGCCAATAGGGCGTGGCCAGCGCGGCCTGATTGTTTCTCCGCCCAAGGCTGGCAAGACTACCATTCTAAAGCAAATTGCTAACGCCATCTCCACCCAATATCCCGATGTCCATCTAATGGTCGCCCTGATCGGTGAGCGCCCGGAGGAAGTGACCGATATGGATCGCTCCGTGGACGCTGAGGTGATTGCCTCTACTTTTGACGAACCAGTTACCTCCCATGTGCGTACAGCTGAAATTGCCTTGGAACGCGCCAAGCGCGTGGTTGAGATTGGCCGCCATGTGGTCATTTTGATTGATTCGATTACCCGTCTGGCGCGCGCATATAACTTGACAGTTAATCCCTCAGGTCGTACACTGAGCGGTGGTATGGATCCGTCGGCTCTCTACCCGCCCAAGCATTTCTTTGGCGCAGCGCGCAACCTGGAAGAGGGCGGTTCCTTGACTATCATTGCCACCTGCCTGGTAGATACAGGTTCGCGCCTGGATGATGTGGTCTACGAGGAGTTTAAAGGCACCGGCAACATGGAACTGCACCTGTCGCGTAAGCTGCAGGAACGTCGCACCTTCCCAGCAGTTGACCTGGAACGTTCATCCACCCGGCGTGAAGACCTGCTGCTCGGCCCGGATATCTTGCAGCGTGTTTGGACCATGCGGCGTATGTATTCGCAGATGACCGCCAACCCGCCTTCTGGGGCAGGCATGGACCAGACGGTAGCCACCGAAGCTATTATCAACCGTATGGCCAAGACTCGCAATAACATGGAATTTCTGGAGCGTCTCACGGATAGCATGTAATTTCTGCGGTGAGGCGATCTTTTGACGGAGATCCCTTAGTGGTATGGAAAAAATGAAAGAATCTCGTAGGTTTTTCTTGATCAGTTGGGGGATCACTCTTGTTCTTGTGCTGGCTGCTGCCGGATTGGCTTATTGGCGCTTGCAGCTACAGCAGGCTGCCGGCCTGTCCTTGGTGCCAATCGCATCCGCGACTGCCGCGCCATTGGAGCAGAGCCCGACCAGCCAGCCAGGCAGCAATCTCTCGATACTGTCCATGCCTGCCATCGGACGCAACCTGACGTTAAAGACGATTATTCCAGAGCGCCCGCGATATGTTGTGGCTGAGCATACTGTGGCCAGGGGTGATTCGGTTTTTGCCATTTCCAAGGAGTTCAGCATCAAGCCGGATACCTTGCTCTGGGCCAATTATGATACCTTGAATGACAGCCCGGATAGTATTCGTCCGGGACAAGAACTGAATGTGCCACCCATCGATGGTATCCTATATACTTGGAAGGAAGGCGATACGATTGCTGCCATTGCCGGCCAGTATAAGGCCAAAGTTGAAGATGTGCTGAACTGGCCCGGTAATAAGGTTGACCTGACCAATCCTGCCTTCAAGGCTGGGGATAGGGTCATGCTGCCGGGCGGATCGCGCGAGTATAAACAATGGTTGATTCCGACCGTGGCGCGGGGTAAGTCGGGTACGACGGGTGTGGCCGGTTCATCTTGTGGCGGTGGGCCAGTGGGCAGCGGCGCGTTCATCTGGCCGGCAGGCGATCACTTCATCTCCGGTAATGATTATTACGCTGGTCACCTGGGCATTGATATCGCCGCGGGCGAGGGCGCGCCGGTTTATGCCGCTGATGCAGGTGTGGTTGTCCGCGCCTCTGGTGGTTATAATGGCGGCTATGGTAATGTGGTGATGATCGATCACGGCAATGGTTTTGCCACTTTATATGGCCACTTAAGCCAGATCAATGTAACTGCCTGCCAGGGTGTCGGCGCTGGCACTGTCATTGGTTATGCCGGGAATACTGGCAACTCGTTTGGCGCACACTTGCATTTTGAAGTGCGCCAGGGTGGCGGTTTTATCAATCCCTGGAATGTTCTGGGCCAATAGAGATAGTAATGAGTCTGCCTGAACTTGAGACCGCCCTGCGCGAAATTGCGTTGGGCGGTTTGCGTTATTTTTCATCGACCGGTTCGACCAATGACGATGCTCTGGCTTGGGCTGCCAGTGGTGCCCGCGATCTTTCGCTGTTGGTGGCCGATGCGCAGAGCAACGGGCGCGGGCGCGATGGGCGTAAGTGGTTCACGCCGCCCGGTTCTGGTCTGGCTTTCAGCCTTATCTTATGCCCAAATCAGATCGAGCGCGATCATATTGGCAGATTTTCTGCGCTCGGAGCATTGGCCCTGTTGGCAGCGTTGAAAAAGCGCGGACTGTCCGCCCAGATCAAGTGGCCCAATGATGTCTTGATCCAGCGCAAAAAAATTGGCGGTATCCTGGTTGAGGTGGTCTGGCAGGGGGTTGAAGTGGTTAGCCTGGTGCTTGGTATGGGTGTCAATGTCTCTCCGGGCTCGCTTCCGCCGGAAGAGCTTCTGACCTTTCCGGCCACCTGTGTTGAAGCCCAGGCCGGAGGAAAGGTAGCGCGCTTTGATCTGCTCAGGGATTTGCTGGAAGAATTGATCCGCCTGCGCTCCGCTCTGGCTTCTGACGGGTTCTTGAATGCCTGGCAGGAATCCCTGGCTTTTCGAGGAGAGAACATCCAGCTCTGGCAGGGACAGGCGCAGCCATTCATTGCTGAGCTGCAGGGGCTGGAGAAAGATGGCAGCCTGCGGGTCAGGACCGCTGGCGGTGAGCTCCGCTCGATTCATTTTGGTGAAGTTCATCTGCGTCCGGGTGGATGGATGCTTGAGGGCTGATCACGGCAACCCGCGGATGGAAACCCAGGACCGCACAAATGGAGAAAATTGGTATAGAATTGGACAAATAAAAAAAACAATGGTATCTTCTCATTAAATTGGGGCAGTGCAAAATTGCGTCAACTTAAAGGTATCAG
>CAZHWV010000117.1:0-13680 GCA_964536185.1 uncultured Anaerolinea sp.
CGCCAGCTGAAATGCTCCCGAGAAAATCAATTTTTTGTCTGCGCGCAAATATGTAACACGAAAAACCAGCAATAAAAAACCGGATCAATAACTGCAAATCTACAGCATAGGGCCAGAAACGCTCTGGAACCAAAAAGAAAAGGAATTGCAAGGGTTCAAGCGGCGCTGTTTGCCCGTCTGCCAGCAGCGGACTTCCAGCCAGACCAGCATAGGGATTCCATAACGGAAAATCCCCTCTCCTCACAGATATTGATGCGAAGCGATTATAGGGTTCCATTAGCCAGGCAAGCGCCCCGGGGTCATTAACCACAAAGCCAGGCACAGTGCCTTTATAATTATACGGGCCTGCATAGGGCATCGTCCCAGCCGCAGTAGTTTCCATCAGAAAGGTTCGACCAAAAAAAACCACATCCCGATAAAAGAAAGCCAAAAACAATATCAATATTATGATTGCTTGAAGGTTCTTATTTTTCTCCAGCATGTTCAGCCTTTTCAGAATAACGCCCGTCAAACACCCCTCAAAAAACAAACATAAACTACCTAACGGAGAGGGAGTTGGTCAAACGGTAAGGATGGATTCAAGACAAACTCTTCATCTTTGGCAATTGTATCAGTCATAGCTGAACTATCCTGACCAATTTCATCGTTCATTTTTTCCCAAATTTGCCACGTTCGCACTGTGCCAATAGCAAGAAAGAAGGCATGGTTTTTAAATCCTCTGAGTTATAATTCCTTCATACCCAGAACCAATTTCGTGTGGGCCCTTTACAATAAGCGGTTATCGATAATATGAGTTATTTACCCTATTTAGACAAACCAAACAGATGGTCAAGTCATTCTCAGATTATTACGCGCTTATCATCCTTTTCACCAGGAACCAGGGTGCTTGATATCGGGACAGCAACAGGCACAATTGGGCGGATGGGACAGAGCCTTGGTTTAAAATTTTTTGGGATCGAACCCAATTCTGAGTGGGCAGAAAAAGCGAGTCCATATTATGAATCGATCGCAATTGAAACATTAGAGACTTGCCCCAAACATTTTTTAAGCAATTATCAGGTAATCGTTCTTGCCGATGTGTTAGAACATATGATTTATCCCGAACAAAACCTACAGTATTTGATAAATCTTCAACCGAACGGGACGCAACTTATTATCTCCGTTCCTAATATCGCAAATATTTATATCGGACTTTCTTTGCTTTCTGGAAAATTTGATTATTCCGATCGAGGCATTCTCGATCACACACACTTACGTTTTTTTACTCAAAAAACCGTACTTCAACTTATCGCAAATCTTAATTTAAAGGTCATTGACATTAGTACTACTCCAATCCCGCTTGAAAAGGTTTCCCCTTTTTTTGAAAATTCGACCACTGGCCGACTGATCTACCATGCGCTAAAATTAGCTACCGACATATTTCCGACTATTTTGGGCTATCAATTTATTATCACGGCAGCCAAGGAATAAGTATGACCATTATCCATCCACAAAAGAAAATTATTATTGTTCTCCCTGCTTACAATGCTGAAAAAACACTTCTAAGGACTCTGGCCGAGATTCCACCAGAATTCAAAAATAACATCATCCTTGTCGATGATGCGTCCAAAGACAATACCGTCGAACTTGCCCAAAAAGAAGGGTTGGTCGTTTTTCGGCATGAAAAAAATCGCGGGTACGGAGCAAATCAAAAAACTTGCTACACCCAGGCTTTATCCATGGGTGCCGACCTGGTCGTCATGTTACATCCAGACCATCAATACGATGCATCTGTCATTCATCAGATGGTCAGCCCCATCCTTACTGGGAAAGCCGACGCCGTATTCGGATCGCGTATGCTCGGCGGATTGCCCCTGGAGGGAGGAATGCCTTGGTGGAAATATGTCGCCAATGTTTTTCTCACCGCCTGCGCGAATATTGTTTTTCAGCGCTATTTAACCGAAATCCATTCTGGTTTTCGCGCATATTCACGCAAATATCTGGAAACGGTTCGGTTGATGGAAAATAGTGACGATTTTATTTTTGACACCGAAATCATTGCCCAAGGCATGATGTCTAAAATGATCTTCTGTGAGGTCCCTATTGTCACACGTTATTTTCCAGAAGCATCCTCGATCAACTTCCGGCGCAGCGTGATTTACGGTCTCGGCATCTTGCTGGTTTTAACAAAATATGCGCTGCACAAGGCAGGATTGATTCGATTCAAACAATTTCTAGCCATAGGGGTGGAAAATGCGCTTAAATAACATCAGCAAGCGAAATATTTCTCAGGTATTTTTATCTAGTTGGGAATCTCCAATCCTGGCTGGCTGTATGGCAATGTTGATTTACAGTCTGTTGGCTTGCGTGAGAGGCCCAGTCTGGCGGGAAACTCAATTTAATTATTTCGCTTATCTGGCAGACGCATTTTTACATGGACAACTTAACTTGAGATTAGTTACACAAAACACACATGATCTGGTGTTTTTTAACAACCAATATTTCTTATATTGGCCCCCTTTTCCAGCCATTCTGCTCATGCCCTTGGTGTTTTTGCTTGGAGTCCACATCAGCGATGTCCTGGTTGTTATTATTTTTGCGGGCTTCAATGTCATGCTGGTCGCCCAATTACTTCGTCAAGCCAATGAATGTGGTGTAGCTCCGCTGGACAGGAACCGGCGAGCCTTTATCGTATTATTTTTTGCCTTTGGTTCCGTCTTGTTCCCGCTGGCCATAGTTGGCCAGGTTTGGCAGATGGCGCAGCTTATTTCCTTTTTTTTTGTTGGCCTGGCTTATTTAGCATCCATGTCACTGCGCGGCGCAAAAGCTTTTTTCTTTAGCGGCTTGTTCCTCGGATGCGCCTTCCTCACACGAAACCACGCCTTATTCAATGGGGTTTGGCTGGCCTATTTCTTACTCAACTCACACTGGCAGGAAGGTTGGAAGAAAATCTCACGCTATTCAATTCTTGGACTTATTCCACCTTTGTTAGCTGGGGGACTATTTTTATTCTACAACTACGCCAGATTTGGCAGTCCCATTGAAATGGGTTTGGACTATCACAGAATGTCTGTTATTTTTGTAGATGACTATAAAACATACGGCGCCTTTAATTTGCATTATTTACCAATAAATTTTTATTACCAATATATCAATTATCCCTTCCCCTGGCGGTCAGATTCTTTTATGGGCGGCAGCTTATTCCTGCTCAGTCCAATCCTATTTTCGGTATTTCCAGTTTTTTTCAAAACACCAGTCCAACCTTCAAAGAAATTCTTATTTCTCTCGATATTTCTGACAGCTATTCCGATCTTGTTGCTGATGGGTACCGGTTGGGTCCAATTTGGTCCCCGCTATACCCTGGACTTTACAATTCCGCTTCTCCTCTTGGTTTCAATTGGCATCAGAGAGTTGCGCTTATCGAGAATATCCCTTTTGGTAGCAATTTCCTGCATCCAGTATTTTGTGGGTTCCATGTTCATAATTGTACATTCCTAGCAAAACATCTGCATCAGGCAAAGACCAGATCAAAACGCAGTTTGGGACAACACTAATTTCCATCTGCAATTTTACTGGACTCTTACAACCGGAACATCAGCATGATCACCCAGAAAAAGACGCACAGAATGATCTGGAGCAGATCGCGGCGAATATATTTTTCAACGTCCGGGTGCATCAGGCCAATTTGGACGACAATATATGTATAAAAAGTATGGTAAGGCACCAAAAAGGGCGCGGAGGCAAGCGCAAAATAAGGGTTACGCTTGCGGATGGACAACCACAATAAGAAGATCCCAAGCGGGATGGCATAGGGGAATACACTCCGATTCCAGGGGTTCTGTGGATTATTGAGCATGCGCTCAATCCAAACCGGGAAAAACAGCGCCGAAAGCAGGTAGGCAGCGCTGACAGGGACAAAAGTTTTGAGTACCTGGCGAAATCGCCCAAGCCGGTAGGTCTCAACCAGGTAAAAGAGGGTTACCCCGAAGCCAATTTGTGGTTTGATCACCAGTAAAAACAAACCCCAGGCAGGCGGGAACAAAATACCGGCAATAATAAAGGGATCGATGTTGTTGACCAACAGCGCGCCTACCGCAGTGGGTGAAACAAGGAAAGCGGCTGCGGCAAGCGCAGGCAAGCGCAGACGCCACATGATGTAAACCAGGATCAGCAAACTGACCACGAACATCAAACCATGCGCAATATTCGCCGGAAAGAGAACAATGGGCAGCAGCGGCACTACAGCCCATGGCGGGTATACATAACCGCTGCGCTCATAGGGTAGAAGACCGCTAAAAACACCCCTGGCCGCCGGGTCAAAAGTTTCAAACCAATCGGCAGTCGGCAATAATGAGGCGGCATAAACCGCCACAGCCAGGGCAACCAGCAAGCAAAGAAAGATCAAGAAACGGCGTGTCATAAGTTTTTTCATTTTACCCTGAAAGTAGCAAATATCACCCAAGATTAGAACAGGGCAACGATATAATTCCATCCTATCTTATTGCCAAACCCACTCATTACCTCAGTCTGAAAAGGAAAGATTGATGTCCAAACTACCCGCTGAATTGATCCAATCAACCCTGGACGAAACCGTTGGATCCTTCCCGCATCCGGCTTGCCAGACCTGCGAGTGTTTCCTCGGCCTGGTCGCCCAACTCCACAGCCTGGCGGATGCCAACGGTAAGGAAATCCTGAAAACCTATAAAGTGCAGAGCAAGGAAATACACGCCTGCCTGGGTTGTGACCCCTGCCCCCCGGGCGACAGGTATGCCGATTACATTTCATCCCGCTGATGGCGCGACTGATCGTGGAACACATCCGTCCTTGCCCGCCAGAACCCTGTTTGCCATCCAGGCGTTAGCATGGTAGAAAAAACTCGATCAATAGAGGCGTTTGTGGTCCAAATCCAAAAATTTGAGTGGCGCTGGGTCGTTCTTTTTGCTGCGCTCACAATGGGCTTGTTGAGCGTGCCCTATCTGGTTGGGTTTTCAGCCCAGACCTCCGCGCAAAAATTTGGTGGGGCGCTCATCGGCTGCGAAGATATTAATTCCTACCTGGCAAAAATGAATCAAGGAGCGCATGGCGCCTGGCTATTCACCTTGCCCTATTCGTCTGAGCCACAACAAGGCACGCCGCTTTATTTGTTCTATCTTCTTTTAGGCAAAATCAGCGGCCCAGATTTTACCAGCCGGGTACTCACTTTTCATCTGGCGCGGATTTTCTTCGGTTTTTCGCTATTATTAATCACCTATCGCCTCCTGGCAGAGTTCCTGCCACAGATTTACCAGCGCAGATTGGCGCTCATCATCAGTTCACTGGGCGGCGGATTGGGATGGTTATTGATCATCTCCGGAAATGGGACATGGTTTAATTCGCTCCCGCTCGAGTTCTCCTCCCCAGAATCCTTTTCGTTTATGCTCTTGTTATCCCTTCCCCATTTGCTGGCAGCGCGCTGTTTGCTGCTGCTTTCATTGTTGGCCTTTGTCCAAAAAAGGTACATTTGGTCTGGGCTGGCGCTGCTGCCGCTGGCTTTCATCCAGCCCGCCACAGTCATCATTGCCTGGGCAGTTATTGGCGTATCCTCCCTCATTAAGCTAATTTTAGCAAAAAGGTATTCTATGCGCATTGCGTGGGAGCATCTATGGCCAGCCTGTCTGATCGGCCTGCTTTCTGCCCCAGCGGTGCTCTACCTCAGCTTCCTTTTTCTCACTAATCCCATATTGAAACAATGGAATGGACAAAATAACATTCCAACGCCCCATATTTTGCATTACCTGAGTGCATTTGGGCTTTACCTTATCCTGGCTGGTTTTGGGCTAAAGGGATTAAAACCAGCCCGTCCAGACCTTTGGTGCCTGAGTATCGGCTGGGCTCTTTTGATCCCTGTTTTGCTTAATATCCCCATCGGCATCCAGCGACGGCTGATTGAAGGCTTCCAGATTCCGCTTATCGCGCTCGCTGTTTTAGGCTTGACCACCGTCCACAATTCTTACCGGCGCTGGCTAATTCCGCTCACATTGTTTTTGATTTTGCCCTCCAACCTGCTCTTTTGGACAGGCACAATCCAGTCTGCGCTGCAGACGACAGAACCGGTCTTTCGGGTGGCCAATGAATTGTCTGTCTTGGATTGGTTAAACAAAAATGCGCAGCCTGGTCAGGTTGTCTTGAGCGCGTTTTCCACTGGAAACGTCCTTCCAGTTCATACCCCCCTGATTGCTTTTATTGGGCATGGATCAGAAACCATTTTTCTGACCGATAAACTTCTGCGGGTAACTGCGTTTTACCAGCCAGATACCCCTGCGAATGAACGCCTGCGCCTGCTCTCCGCCGGTCGCATTAAATATGTTATTTTCGGACCTCACGAACGGGATTTAGGCGCGCTTGATCCATCCAATTTGCCATACCTGATCGAACGTTTCCGTCAAGAAGATTATGCGCTATACGAGGTAACCCCATAGCCCGTCCCCCATCTCCAAAACAGGGGCCGCCCGCTAAAACGGACAGCCCCTGTTGAGAACAAAATCGTCTGCTACGTAATCGCCGGAGTCTCAGCCTTCGAGCGGAAGATAGCCCAAATCGTGGCGGCAAGCAAACTAATTGCCAGGATAGCCACACCAAAATTCAACGAGCCGTCTATCTGCACAAGCGGATACTTGACAATGATCGGCGCTGCCAGCAGGGATACCAGATTGGAAACCTTGATCATTGGGTTCAGCGCCGGGCCTGCCGTATCTTTCATCGGATCACCGACCGTATCACCCACCACGCTCGCCTTGTGACGCTCGGAGCCTTTGCCAGTATTCTTCTCTAAATTGCGCGGTTCATCTTCAATGGATTTTTTAGCGTTATCCCATGCTCCGCCAGCGTTGGACAGGAAAACGGCCAGCAGTTGACCTGATAGGATGATCCCCACCAAGAAACCACCCAGAGCCTCCACTTGCAAAACAAGTCCCACAAACAGCGGCATTAAGACCGAAATTGTCGCCAACGGGATCAGTTCCTTTTGTGCCGAAGCAGTCGAGATGCCAACAACTCTGGCATAGTCCGGCGCTGTAGTACCTTCCATAATGCCCGGAAGTTTAAACTGGCGACGAACTTCTTCAACAATCTGGCCGGCCGCTCGGCTGACAGCGCGAATGGAAAGCGACGAGAACAACCAGGGCAGCGCTCCACCCAACAGAAGACCCACGAACACGCGGGTATCTGAAACACGGATGGAATCCATCACGACCAATCCCATCTGCGTCTGTACACGGCCTACATCCGTGATATACGAAGCAAACAGCGAAACAGCAGCAATGACCGCCGAAGCAATTGCAACACCCTTGGTAATGGCCTTGGTAGTGTTACCTACGGCGTCCAAATCAGCCATAATCTGGCGAGCTTTCAGGGTGGTTTCATCTTGCATATTTTGCCAGGCCATTTCACCAATGCCGTTAGCATTATCCGAAATAGGGCCGAAAGAGTCCATAGCCACGTTGTTACCGGTATGACTGAGCATGCCGATGCCAATCATGGCAATGGCATAGAGCACGTACACAGGTCCATCTGCGTTAAAAAGTGCGAGACCCATAACAAAGCTGATGACAATCACCACCAGCGCCCAGACACTCGATTCCATACCGACAGAAAGACCA
The DNA here is from genome assembly GCA_964536185.1 of uncultured Anaerolinea sp. GTDB lineage: Bacteria > Chloroflexota > Anaerolineae > Anaerolineales > Villigracilaceae > UBA5195. The sequence goes on from CAZHWV010000117.1 coordinate 7,617, forward strand.
GAAAGAATGGTGGTAGCCGCGCCGGTATTGGTGGAAGCAACAATTTCTTTCACCGGTGACTTCTTGGTCGAGGTAAAGTAAGAAGTTAGTGGATTGAAAGCCACCGCCATACCAACGCCTACCGCCGTCAAAGCCGCAAAACGCCAATCGTGCGCATACGACTGCGCAAGATAAATTGAAACCAAAATGGTGAAAATGCTCGAAACTTCATAAGAACGGAACATCGATTCTTCAGCGTCATGGGCACGTAAAAATTTGATCGGAAACTTCTCCCAGATCGGCACCGTAAAAGTACCAATAATGGAAGAAACCACGCCCACAGCCCGCACAATAAGTGGAAACACAATCCATTTCAAATCACCGGTTATCGCTACCAGGGTCAGACCCAGGATCAAAACAGAGACAATCGTGACTTCGTAGGATTCGAAGATGTCAGCCGCCATACCAGCACAGTCACCGACATTGTCACCCACCAGATCGGCGATAACTGCCGCATTGCGAGGGTCGTCTTCTGGAATATCTTTTTCAACCTTGCCTACCAGGTCAGCACCCACATCAGCCGCCTTAGTATAAATTCCACCGCCTACTCGCATGAAAAGCGCTAGCAAGGTTCCACCAAAACCAAAACCAAGTAAAGTATCTGGAGCCGCCTTGCCAAAAATAATAAAGATGATGGTACCCCCCAACAAGCCCAGCCCATCTGTCAACATGCCGGTATAAGTACCGGCATAATAAGCGATGGAAAGCGCTTCATTGAAGCCACGCCGAGAAGCAGAAGCAACGCGCACATTGGCTTGAACAGCCATGCGCATGCCCCACTGTCCTACGATCAAGGAAAAAGACGCGCCCATGATAAATGCAATGGTGCGACCAATTGCAATAATGAGCGTGATGCCCTGAGTACCAAAAGCTTTAAATTCTGCCTGCGCTTCCAGGCTAGGAGGAACGACATAAACACTCAGGAACATGACCACCGTCAATACGCAAATCAACGGGAAAATGGTCTTACTCTGTTGGCTCAGATAAGAATCAGCGCCAATCCGAATTGCGTTCCAAACTTCCTGCATCTTCTCAGTGCCCTTGTCGTTCTTGAGCACTGTGCTGCGCAGCCACCAGGCATAGGCCAGGCTAAGGAAGGCAGCTGCCAACACAAACATAAGCGCAACCTGTTCAAAGCTGTTCAAACCATGCCGACTTCCTAACCAAAGTATATCCATATCACCTCCGAGAAATTAGAAAATATTTTAAAATACAAACGTTAGATGACTTGTCAAAAACCTCAGATTCAAAGATAGCTGACAGGCGCAAAATAGCTATATTTCTTGACATACCAAAAATATCCAACTGATAAATATAAGACTTACGTAAGAGACGTTTCATTATAGGTGATTTCAATTGTTGATGCAAGTAATCTGAAAACAAAATCGTATTTCGTTACTACTGGCGGAACAACCGCTTCGCGTAATTCTTTTAGGGCATTTCCAGTTTATGAAAACTACCCCCGTGAGAAGTAACAAAAATTGTACAATGGGAGAGAATTCAGGTCAAGAATAAGTTAGGAACTCTAATATCTAACGAAAAAGATTAGTAATTTATTAGAAATTTTCCGTATACTTGACTTTATCTTTGTTATTGTTGTATAGTGATAGTCAGTTCAAGATTGTCTTTCAATCCTGGCACCGCTGCCGATGGGCCGCTGTGCCTTTTGTTTGCCAATTTCCAAGAAGAGGAGATTGAATGATCAGAGTCAACGAATTATCGAAAAATTTTGGAGACCGCCGGGCGGTTGACGGCTTGAATTTCGAAGCCCGACCGGGGGAGATTTTGGGCTTCCTCGGGCCGAACGGCGCCGGGAAAACCACCACCATGCGCATGCTGACCGGTTACATGCCGCCTTCCAGCGGCTCGGCCACCGTCGCTGGTTTCGATGTGGTCAAGGAATCGCTCGACGTGCGCAAACGTGTCGGTTACCTGCCGGAAACGGTACCGCTCTACACCGATATGACCCTGTATGATTACCTGCAGTTCTTTGCTGACCTGCGCCACCTGCCGAACGCCGAGGATGCCATCCTGGAAGCCCTCGACATGGTCGGGCTCACCGATCGCGCCACGGGTTACATTGGCAACCTTTCAAAAGGCATGCGCCAGCGCATTGGCCTGGCCCAGGCGCTCTTACACAAACCCGAGGTCCTGATCCTCGACGAGCCAACCATTGGCCTCGACCCGGCCCAGATCATCGAAGTGCGCAACCTGATTCGTGAGATCGGCAAGGAACGCACGGTGCTGCTTTCCACGCACATCCTTTCGGAAGCTCAGCAGGTATGCAACCGGGTACTGATCATCAATAAGGGCAAAATCGTCGTTGAGGATACACCCGAGAACTTGCAAGCCCGCCTGGCAGGCGCTGAGCGCGTTCACCTGCGCGTGCGCGGCGAGGCCGATGAACTGGCCCAAAAAATCCGCCAGATCAAGGGAATTCAAGAAGTACTCCAGGTTCAAGGTGAGGGGTTGCTTGAATTTCAGTTTGCACCTGGCAAGGACTTGCGTCCCGAAGTGGCTCGTTTGGCGATTGAATCAAATTACGATTTGCTTGAAATGCGCCCGATTAACTTAAGCCTCGAAGAAATCTTCCTTGAATTGACCCGTAGTGAAGGGTCTGCTGAAGCGGAGTAGTATATGCGTAACATCTGGACAATTGCAAAGCGAGAATTCAATAATTATTTTTCCAGCCCGGTGGCCTACACGGTAGCCTTCCTGGTCTTGACCATCATCGGCTTGATTTTTGTGCTGAATATCCTCAGTTTATCCAGCAACCCCTACGGCATGGCCAACGCCCCGGACTCGCGGATCATCACTGGCCCGATGGCCTTCATGCTCATGCTGGCCATCCCCGCTTTGACCATGCGCCTGCTCGCCGATGAGCTGCGCATGGGCACCATGGAATTGCTCATGACCTCCCCGCTGCGCGACGTTGAACTGGTCATCGGCAAATGGCTGGGCGCTTTCTTGTTCATCCTGGTCCTGATCGGGATATCGCTGGTCTTCCCGCTCATGCTCAACCAGATGGTGAAACCCGGCATCGACCAGATGCAAATGGTAGCTGGTTATCTGGGCGTCATCCTGGCTGCCGGGGCCTTGCTTGGCCTGGGTGTTGGCATTTCAGCCCTGTTCGAAAACCAAATCGCGGCTTTTTTCACTACCCTGGTCCTCTTCGTGGTTCTATGGTGGTTGATTGGCGCGCCAGCTTCCATCCTGCCCAGCGGTGGTGAAGTGTTTGCGTATCTGGACATGAGCGCCCAGGTCTACAATAATTTCAACGAGGGCGTGATCAAGCTCTCAAGCCTGGTTTATTTTTTGAGTCTCACCGGTTTGGGCCTTTTTATCGGTTCCACAGCCGTTGAAGTTCGCAGGTGGCGCTAATGAAAACCGATCCTCGCCGATTTGCCTTACTCGGGCTGGCCTTATCCGCGCTGGCCGTAATCGCTTTCCTGGTCATCCTGGTCATTCGCGGCCTGGCTTCTGCCGGGATTTTCCAACCACCCGATGCGCTTATTCTGGATCGCGCCATGTGGGTTTCGTTGAGCGTCTTTGTCCTGGGCCTGGCCCTGACCGCTTTCCTCGACCCGGATCGGACCCGAAAATTCCTTTTTGGGCGCCAGATGCAGTACGGCAGCAACGCCTTCATCATGCTGGTTGCCTTCCTCGGCATCCTGTTTTTCTTGAACCTGCTGGCCTATCAGAATCCCAAAAGCTGGGATCTGACTGAAAGTCAAAAGAACACCCTGGCGCCTGAAACCATCGCCATGCTCCAGGCCCTGCCCCAGCCAGTTATCGCGCGCGCCTTTTATTCAACGCGAACTGACCCCACACAGGCGCGTAAACTTCTCGAAAACTTCAAACAGAACGGCTCTGGTAAATTCACCTTCGAATTTATCGATCCGGAAACAAGCCCGCTGGCAGCCCAACAAGATGGTGTAGATCGCGACGGAACCATTGTCCTGCTCATGGCCGAGCGCAAAGAACTGGTCAATTTTGCCGATGAAGAATCGCTCGATATCGCTGTCATTCGGCTGATCAATCCCGAAAAACGGGTTGTCTACTTCCTGACAGGTCATGGCGAAGCCGATACTCAACAACCCGAGGATACCTCCTATTCTCTGGTAAGTACCGCGCTCGAAAACAAAAATTACACCGTCAAACCCTTAAACCTGGGCAGCGAAGGCAAAGTTCCCCAGGATGCCAAAGTGGTTGTCATTCCCGGACCCCAGACACCGCTTTCTGTGGATGAAGTCAACAACCTGCAAGCTTACCTGGATCAAGGCGGCGCCTTGATCGTCATGCAAGACCCGCGCGCGCTGACAAAGTTCGCCGACACGCCCGACCCCCTGGCCAGTTTACTGGCTGCCTGGGGCATCGCGCAACAAAATGACATCCTCTTCGATCCGAATGCCAACCCGCCCCTCCTGGTCTATGCGGACCCGTTAAACTATGCTCAGCATGCCATCACCGACAAAATGCGCGGCGTAAACTCCAGGTTCTTTACCTCCCAATCGCTGCTGCTGGCCCCAGCCCCCGAGGGCTTTACCCTGACCGCCCTGGCACAAACCTACACCGAAGCCTGGGGCGAGACCGATCTGGCTTCGATCGAAAGTAACCAGGTTTCATTTGATCCGGCCAAGGATCTCCCGGGTCCATTGGTTTTGGCCGCCGCCGCAGAAAATCCTGCCACCCAGGGCCGCCTGATCGTCTTTGGCGATTCTGAATTCGCCACAAATGCGCTTTACAAGCTTGGCAATGGTGATGTTCTGCTCAATGCAATTGACTGGGCGGCTGAACAGGAAAAATTGATCAGTTTGACCCCCAAGAATAACACCTCGCGCTCTTACAATCCGCCAGGCAGTACCGGCCTGATCGGCACGATCCTGATTTCGCTGTGTTTAATTCCCTTGTTGATTATCGCTGGCGGTGTGACTACCTGGTACACCCGTCGCAAAAGAGGCTAGCTCACCAATGCGCCGTTCCACCCTCATCCTGCTGATCCTTTTCGCGTTGCTTGGGGCTTTGGCCTGGTATATGCAGCAGCCCGAAAACGCCATAAAAAAAGCGCTGGCCACCAGCACGAGCACTCCTTCGATTGCTTCCGAACTTCTGATCAGCCCTGAAAAAGGACCCATCGCCCAGATTTCCATTCAGGATGCAGCCGGGAAAACAGTTCGCATCGATAAAACCAGCGGCCAATGGATCGTCAAGACTGACCAGGATCAACCCGCCGACCCAAGCCTGGCCGAATCAGCTGCCGGGCAAGCATTAAATTTACTTATTATCAAGAAGCTCGAGACCGCCCCGGATCCGGTTGGCACGGGGCTGGACAAACCGGTTTATACCATTTCGCTCAACCTGGCGGATGGCTCAACCTTTACCTTCAAAATTGGCAAAGCCACCGTTACCGACAGCGGCTACTATACTGCTGGGCCGGATGGCGCAGTCTACATCCTGGGCAAGAGTGAAGTCGATGCGCTAACCTACTACTTCGACGCGCCGCCATTGCCCCCGGCCATCGAAGTCACAGCCACGAGCAGCCCCTGATTTTCGACCAATATCGATGCAATCTGCGTAATCTATTGAATTAACTCCCAAAAGAGAGTATTCTGACTTTGATATTACTGATGAATAGGACAAACGCATGGATGAACCTCTGTTGATTGTGGAAGAGGAAGAAGAATATTCCCCCATAGCCCGGCTGATTGAACTCGGTCGTCAAAAGTCGTATGTGACTCTTGATGATATTCTCCATTTTTTCCCGGAAGCTGAGCAAGACGTAGAACAACTCGAGGAGGCTTTTGCCGCGCTGCTTAGCGCTGGCATCCCCTTCGTCGAAGATACGACAACTACCGAACCCAGCGAAGATGAACTGGCTGTACCCGATGAACCGGCAGAACCCGAACCGGAACTTGATATTGACGATTATCTCGCCAACATTGATACCGATGACACGATTGGCCTCTACCTCAAAGAGGTCAGCCGCGTCCCGTTGTTGACTGCTGTCGAAGAGGTGCAACTGGCA
>CAZHWV010000117.1:13690-13972 GCA_964536185.1 uncultured Anaerolinea sp.
TGAATGCTGAAGAAGAAGTTGAGCTAGCCCAACGCATCGAGCGTGGGCGCATCGCCCGCGAAGAACTTGCCAAGGGCAATGCCAGCCCGCGCCGCCGCCAGGAACTGCGCCTGCTGATCGAAGACGGTTGGTCCGCCCGCGAACACCTGATCACCGCCAACTCGCGTCTCGTCATCTCAGTCGCCAAAAAATATATGGGTCGCGGCGTACCCTTTCTGGATTTAATCCAGGAAGGCAATATTGGTTTGATCCGCGCCACAAAAAAGTTCGACTATCGGCGTG
>CAZHWV010000118.1:0-7411 GCA_964536185.1 uncultured Anaerolinea sp.
GCCCTGACCCTGAATCCTGGCACAGGTGCCAGCCACAGCTACGCCGGAGTGATCGACAATGGAGCCGCGGGCATGACCCTCACCAAGACAGGAGCGGGCACCCAGACCCTCAGTGGCGCCAACACCTACACCGGCATCACCACCATCAACGACGGTACGCTGAAACTGGGCGCGAACGCTGTCATTCCGAATGCCTCAAACGTCTCCATCGGCACCGCCACGCTCGACGCGGACACCCGTACGGACACTGCGGGAACCCTGGAGGTCACCGGCAATGCCGTCATCAACCTCGGCAGCGGCGCCGCACTCACCTTCGGCAACAGCAGCGCGATCACCTGGAGCGGCGCCTCGCTCAACATCACCGGCACCCTGGGGGCCACTTCGCTGCGTTTCGGCGACAGCGCCGACGACCTCACCTCCAGCCAACTCGCCAAAATCAGCGTCAATGGCAGTGGACTCGGCGCATACATCCTTGATGCCAACGGCTACCTCGTGGGTCGCACTCTTCAGGTGGTGACTCTTGATCCGGCGGACAACATACTCAACGTCGATGAGACCGCCGATCTGGTGGTGACCTTCGACGCGTCCATTTCCAAGGGCTCGGGCAGTATCGAGATCAGGAAGATCGACGGCAGCCTGATCGAGACAATCGACGTCACCTCGGGCCTGGTGACGATCGTCGACGCCGAGGCGAGGATCAATCCCTCTGCCAACCTCCCCTCGGCAACCGAATGCTACGTGCTGATTGAGGCGGGAGCCTTCACGAGTGCCTACGGTCCGTTTGCCGGAATCACGGACCCGACAACATGGAGTTTCAAGACGGCAGGCGCGCCGCCGACGCTCACAAGCATCATCGATGACAAGAGCGGCGGCACCATTGCCGCGAACACCCTGGTGACCTATACGGTGACCTTCAGCGAGGACATGGACGACAGCACGGTTTCCGACACAGATTTTGGCAACGCGGGCACTGCGGACGTCACCATCGGCGCGGTCACCGAGACCTCCGCCAACTCGGGGATCTTCACCGTGGAGGCCACGCCGACCAGCGGCGGAACTCTCCAGCTCCAGATCAAAGCCGGAGTCGAATTGAAGAATGTCTTTGGGATCGACCTGGTCACCACCCCGGTTCTTCTGGACGAAACGACGCTCACGGTCGATGCCACCGCGCCGACGCCGAACCCGATGACCTTCGCATCGTCGCCCGTTGTACTCCATACTTCCATCAGCATGACGGCCACCACCGCCACCGACCCCAGCGTTGTCGAATATTTCTTCGAGTGCACCGGTGGTGGCGGCCCCGACAGCGGCTGGCAAAGCTCTGCCGTGTTCACGCCCACGGGGCTTGACCGCGGCACCACCTACAGCTACACCGTCCGCGCCCGCGATGCGGTGTTCAACGAAACCACACCGTCCGACCCCGCTTCGGCCACCACCCTGGCCGGTGCCATAACCCTCTATTCCTCTGGTGACAAATCCTGGAATACCACCACGACCAATTGGGGAACCGTCACCAGCGGCCCCTACAACACAGCCACTTGGAACAGTGGTGACAGCGGTATCTTCGAAGGCACGGCAGGCACCGTTACGCTGGGCGGGGCGATCAGTATCGGTAACCTGACGTTCAGCATTGCAGGCTACACCATCACTGGCGGCACGCTCAACTTCACGGGGGGAACAATCACCGTACCCAACCCAAGCAGCGGAAACGTCGCGACCTTTTCGTCCAACATCACCGGCGCTCCCGCCATCAATTTAACTCCTATGGATGGTGATGAGCAGTTCACACTCAATCCAGCGGCGAGCGGCAGCATGAGCATCGGGACAGTCAGTGGTAGCGGGGGCAGTGGGTCAGAAAAACTCAATCTTCAGGGTGGTGCAGGGAGCAGTGGAACAATCGCCGATGCCAACGGCGTCAAGGTGATCCAAACCGCGGGGGCGTGGACGCTGAATGGCGATAGCTATGGCTATGGCCACGCGATCAGCGGAGGCACTCTCACCCTCAAAGCCAATTTACAGGCTTCTCATCGATCTGTGACTCTATCCGGGACGGGCGTTATAAACTACAACGTAGCTAACGCGGTTTCACCTACCGCAGCCACTGCGGGGGCTGGCTCCGACAACGGATTCCGGCTTCAAACAGGCGCAACCCTCGATCAAACCAGCGGTAACGCCATCAACACCTCGTCTTCCAATCCAAGCATGACCTGGGAAGGCAACTGGACCTTCCTCGGCAGTAACGGAGCTAGCGGCAACCTGTATTTGGGAACAGGTAATGTTTTCTTGAAAGCTGCCAGTCCGCAGGTGACCGTTTCGAATGCTGCCACAACATTGACCATTGGCGGTGTGATTGCAGATGATGCTACCCCGGGTCGCGGCCTGACCAAAGCCGGTGCCGGCACACTGGAACTGCGCGGCGCCAGCACGTACACCGGGGCGACAACCATCAACGCCGGTACGCTGCTGATCAAGAGCGGCGGGGCGCTGAACGCATCCAGCGCCGTGGCTGTGAACGGCGGCACACTCGGCGGCAACGGAACGATCGGCGGTACCGTGACGGTCGGCGCTGCCGGCAGCATCGCCCCCAGTGCCCCCGGCTCCTCCTCGGTCGGCACACTCACCATCGGCGGCGGCCTGAACGTCTCGGCCATGGCCAACGGCGGCACGGGCAAACTCAAGTTCGACCTCGACACGACGGCGGCCAGCGACAAGATCGCCGTCACCAGCACGCTCACCATCGGGTCCGGCGTGCTCGGCCTGAGCGATTTCATCTTCACGAAGGCTGCGGGGTTCGGAGTTGGCACCTACACGCTGATCACCAGCGGCGGCATCAATTCGGGTGACACGCTCAATTCGAGTGATCGAGTCGCCGTGGAGGACGGGAAGAAGATTACATTGCAGATCACTGGTGGTGCCATCGAGCTTGACGTTGCGCTTACAGGGCAGCCATCCGTCTTCCGCTTCCGGTAGGAAATCAGACTACAGACAGCAGTCTTTTTGGGAAGGCGATAATCAGGGATAATCGGGTTGGTGACTTTTCGGATGGAAACCGGTGAACGAGAATGGCGAATGATGAGAGTTGACCTCTTCGTAGCCATGCTCGCCAGAGCGTGGAGATCCACGGCCTGCGCGGCCGTGGCTACGATCGGAGCGTGGAGATGAGTAGAGATCCACGGCCTGCGCGGCCGAGGCTACGATCAGAGCGTGGAGATGAGTAGAGATCCACGGCCTGCGCGGCCGTGGCTACGAACCATCTTGTAGCCACGCTCGCCAGAGCGTGGATATGAGCCACGACGAAACACGCGAACGGCACGAAAGGGGATGTGGCGGCAACTGATGGGGGGGATATTATGTGTTTCCCTGATTGTGAAAGAGGGTGGAGTATGAAAAACGCGTTTGTGAAGTCGATAATCGAAGGTCTTGTTCTGGTGGTTGTGGGGCTGCTGGCCGGAAGAGCGGAGGCGCAGTCGTGGACGCCGTCGAACATCACGGTTGCAGCCTGGTATGACGCGGCGGATGCAGGCACCGTATTGACAAGCGGTTCCGCGGTGACCAACTGGCTGGACAAGAGCGGTAACAATCGCCATGTCGCTCAAACCAATAGCACGCAACAGCCCAGTTACGCCTCAAGCATTATCACATTCGACGGCACGACTAACTTTCTGTTCAACAGCTCGCCATTCGTATATGCGATGGGGTCCGTTGATGTGTACATGGTCGCTGCAGTCAATACCGACTCGGATAGGCGGATCGTTTCCGAGACGTCGATATTTACTAACAGCACGATATACGCACCCGCACAGACATGCCAAGGCACGGGTGCCGTTACATCATGCATGTCGGCATTTGTTCGTAATGATACTAACGCAACTACTTTTTGGAACACCACTCAACTCAGTGCGATCGGTGCGTTCAACATAAACACCAATAACCTGTATCACTGGCGTGACAGCGGGACAAGCTTTGCTGGGCGGGTGGCGGGTGGCAGTCCAACGACCGTAAGCTACACGCGATCTGGCACGGTAACTGTCAATAGATTTGCAATTGGCGCCGTTGGTCCGCGCCTATCGTCAACGAATGGATCTACCTTTGTTAATGCAGGCATACGGGAGATTGTTATTACAGGCATTCTGCCTGACTCTAACCGCGAGAAGATGGAAGGTTACCTCGCCCACAAGTGGAGCTTGCAGACGAACCTGCCGCAGAATCATCCGTACAAGAACGAGCCGCCGCTCGCCATGCTTTCCGTCGCAGTCACGGCCCCGACGAACGGGCATGTGTTCCTGACGGGTTCCTCGGTCACGGCCACGGTCTCGGTTGAGAGCGGAACAATGCCTTATGACGTGACATTCTACACGAACTCGGCTGTCGCCTGGTCCACCAACAGTGCCTCAACCAATCTGTTCAACATCAACCTGGGTGCGTTGCCGGATGGAACGTACACCCACTATGCGACCGTGACCGACAGCGTCTCTTCGAATGCGACCTCCTCGACCAACACCTTCACCCTTGCGCCAGATACGACGGCACCGACGCCGAACCCGATGACCTTTGCCGTGGCGCCGGCGTCGATTAATGAAACCACAATCGTTATGACGGCCACGACGGCCTCGGATCCAAGCTCGCCCGTGGCGTACTTCTTCGAGAACAAGACCAACAGCGTAAACTCGGGGTGGATCACGGGCACGGTCTGGACCAATACCGGGCTGACAGTGGGCACGACCTACGGCTACACGGTCAAGGCCCGTGACGCGCTGTCGAACGAGACGGTTGTCTCCTCCGTGGCGGTTGCTACGGTTCAGCCCCGCCAGGCCATTACCGTGTACTGGGATGGCCCTAATACAGGCGGGGCGGGTGATGGTGTGAGCCAGGGTGGTACCGCAACATGGAGCACGTCTGTCGCGAACTGGGACAACGGCACGGTTCGTGCGGTCTGGCACAACGATGCAGACTCTGCCGTCTTCGGCGGCACGGCAGGTACGGTCACGCTGGGCGGGGCGATCAGCATCAGTAATCTGACTTTCAGTAATACAGCTGGTACTTACACCCTAACCGGCAGCACGCTCAACTTCAGAGCGGGGACGATCACTGCATCAGTCCCCCTAAGCGGCAACGGCGGCACCGCTGCGATCATCCAGTCCAACATCACCGGTGCTCCCGCCATCAATTTAAAAGCTATGGATGGTGATGAACAGTTCACGCTCAATCCCGCCGCTAGCGGCAGCATGAGCATCGGGTTGGTCACTGGTGACGGGGGCTCTGGGTCAGAAAAACTCAATCTTCAGGGTGGTGCAGGGAGCAGTGGAACGATCGCTGGTACGACCGGCCCCAAGTTGATGGTTACCTCGGGGACATGGACGCTGAATGGCGGTGGCACTGGCTCGGCCTATGGCCACTCGATCACCGGAGGCAGGCTCACCCTCAATGCCCCTATATCTGCTAGTCATCGCTCTGTGACTCTAGGTGGGACGGGCGTTATAAACTACAACGTAGCTAACGCGGTTTCACCTACCCCAGCCACTGCGGCGGCTGGCTCCGACAACGGATTCCGGCTTCAAACAGGCGGGACCCTCGATCAAACCAGAGGTAACGCCATCAACACCTCGTCTACCAATCCAAGCATGACCTGGGAAGGCAACTGGACCTTCCTCGGCAGCAACGGAACGAACAGCGACCTGTACTTGGGAACAGGTAATGTTTTCTTGAAAGCGGCCAGTCCGCAGGTGACCGTTTCGAATGCCGCCACAACCCTGGCCATCGGCGGGGTGATTGCAGATGATGCTACCCCGGGTCGCGGCTTTACCAAAGCCGGTGCCGGCACGCTGGAACTGCGCGGCACCAACACGTACTCCGGGGCGACCACCATCACGAACGGCACACTGTACGGCGTGGTCGGCGGTTCCTGCACCAACAGCGCCGTGACGGTGGCGTCCACCGGCACGCTGGGTGTGAAGGTCACGAACACCAACAATCAGTGGACGTGCAAGAGCGTGACGGTGAGCGCCGGTACGGCGGCCAAGCTGAAATTCGCGTTCACGGGCGTGCCGAACACAACCGTGGCCCCGCTCAAGATCACGGGTGCCGTGACGTTCACGGGCTTGCCGACGGTCGAGATCGTTGCGCCGGCTGTCCCGGTAGGAAACTACCCGCCGCTGGTGAAAGGTGACGGCACCGCGCCGGCTGTGCCCCCGTTGAGCGGTACCAGCGGCGGTAGCCTGGCATGGAGCGGTGACAACAAGACCCTCAACCTGATCATCCCTCCCTCCGGGACACTTGTCATAGTTCGGTAGTTGGGGGGAGGGGTTGAAAAAAGTCGAAATAGAGACTGAAGACGGAGGATTTTTTGGGTAAATCTGAAATTGGGAAAGTCGAAATAAGTCCGCATTCCGCATTTCCTGGAGGGACTCATTCCGCGCCATTGTCCTTTCATACGGCGGGTATTGACAGTCCGATCTCGTCTATTCCCTGTTCCCACGGGGTGATGCGGATGTTGTTGACAAGTCGTGGTATGGATTCCCGGCAGAGGCAGACGGCCTCGCTGTCGCGCATGTCTTCCCGGAATGCAGCCAGATGCCGGAGATCCGTCTGATCCACCTGGGCTGAGGATTTGATTTCCACCAGGACGGTAGGCTGTCCCGGACGCTCAATCACAAGATCGACCTCGGCCCCATCCTTTGTGCGTAAGTACGAGAATCGATAGTCTTTCTTCAGGTAGTCGTTCCGCCGCAGCATCTCGGTGACCACAAAATGCTCGAACGCCCTGCCGAAGGCATATGTGCCGGTATTCAGCGGCACGTTGAGTGTGCGGCTCAATGCCCGGCAGACGCCCGTGTCAAAGAGGAAGAACCGGGGTGCCTGGCTTTGGCGTTTGCGCACGGACCGATGGTAGGGTTCAATCGTGAATGCCACCAATGTGTCCTCCAGGATCTGGAAATAGGACTGCACCGTCTTGGTGTCGACGCCCACGTCGCGGGCAATGCGCGAATAGTTGATCAATTCCCCATTGCTCTGGGCGGCAATCTCAATGAATGCCCGGAACGGATCGAGTGAACGAATAAGATGTTCACCCCAGACTTCCTCCTTCAAGTAGGTGAGAGCATAAGCACGAAGGAAATCATTCTTATCCTCGTCCGTCCCGAGTTTCTGCAGGCCGGGTAGCGTTCCGAAGGAAAGTGCTGCCTGCAGGTCAAACGAGACGCCCAGCTCCCTGCTCGTGAACGGAAAAAGGTGATAGACGAATGCGCGGCCTGCGAGCAGGTTGACGCCGCCGCGTTTCAGCTTGCGTGCACTTGAGCCGGTCAGGGCAAATCGCGCCCCTGTTGATTCAATCTGCGAGTGAACGATATCAAGCAGCCTGGGTACTTTCTGGACTTCATCAATGATAACCCAGCCCGTTGGATCTTTCCTTGCC
>CAZHWV010000118.1:7421-13851 GCA_964536185.1 uncultured Anaerolinea sp.
TCTGTTCCGCAAGAAGCTGAGGGTGCGAGGCAAAACGATCTTCCACCTCCGGGAGTAAAAGGTCGATCCAGAGTACATCTTGCCCGGCAAAATGTTTCCGGAGAAACGTGGATTTGCCCGTTCCTCTGGCACCAAACAGGAAGAAGCTTCTGTTATCAGTCGGTTTCAGATATCTATTGATCATGGTCCATATGTGTACGACAAATCTGGAGTATGGTCAATGGCAATTATTTAATTGCTGGCAAGCAACGTCGAAAGCGTTGGGGGAAAAGAGACTGGGGTAAAGTCGAAATTGGTCCGTATTCCCGGGGGGACGGATTCCACGCCGTCCGCAGCGGGTCTTCAGTCTGCACCCTACGGTCTTCCCCCGAAGCATGTCCGAATTGTTCACTCGTTTGGTTGAATTGTACTCTTTGCATGGCGGTTGCATTCTGTGATAATAGAACAACGGTTTAGATTCGGTTACGGAGGAATGTATGGGCAAAATAACGACTGGAGGAAGAATTACAAAAATGAAAACACTCAAGACGATCCACTTGAACCGCCTGCTCATTGCAGCCATCACGTGCCTGCTCCTCACCGGGGCCCACGCCAGGACATGGAACAGTGCCGACGGCACCAGGACTTTCGAAGGCGAATTGCAATCGTATGACCCGGCCACCGGCGCGGTTGCCGTTTCATTAGGCGGCAACAGGACGATGAAGTTTCACCGTGACAAAGTCTGCGCAGCGGACATCGCCTTCCTCAAGGAGCAAGGCAAGGTAGGCGCTTCTCCCGCAGAGAAGACTGCCACGTCCGCGGTGAAGTCGTCAGCAGGCAAGATCGATGCCGATCCAAAGAACCTTTTGAAGCCAAACGATGGAAAGCCAGCGAACATGAGCAAACCGGTCCAGGTATTCATCCTGCTGGGGCAATCGAACATGGTCGGCGCGGGCAAGACGGCTAGCCTGGAGACGGCGGTGAAGCAGAACAAGAAATACCCCTACCTGCTGGATGAGGCGGGCAACTGGACCGTTCGCCAGGATGTGCGCAACGTGCGCGTCATGTGCTCCGGTAACGGACCCTGGAAGCTATACAATAACGAATGGATGACGGTCAGCGGGAAAACCATCGGGCCGGAGCTCGGCCTCGGGCACCCGCTCGGCAATGCCATTGAGGCACCCGTCATGATCCTCAAGAGTTGCATCGGCAACCGTGCCATGAGTTGGGACCTGCTGCCGCCGGGTGCAGATGGCTATGCCGGCAACCTCGAAACGCCGAGGAAGCCGAAGGAGAGCAAGGAATGGTATGCAGGTGTGCAATACGACGGCGATGTCAGGGCGGCCCTCGACGTCCTGGCGGATCTCAAGACATACTATCCCGACGCGACCAAGTATGAGGTCGCGGGATTTTTCTTATGGCAGGGCGAGAAGGATTGCGGCAACGCGGCGTGGGCGGATGCCTACGAGAGGAATCTCGTCCAATTTATCAAGGCGCTGCGCAAGGATTTCGAGGCTCCGAACGCAAAGTTCGTCCTCGCCACCCTCGGTGAGCACACCAAGGGCTGCGGCAACAAGGTGTTCGATGCCCACATGGCGGTCGACGGCAAGGACGGCAAGTATCCCGAGTTCAAGGGCAACGTGGCCACCGTCTATTCCAACCCACTGTCGATGGGCGGCAGCGGCAACAGCCACTACGGCGGCAATCCGGAAACCTACATGAACGTCGGCGAGGCGATGGGCAAGGCAATGGTCGAACTGCTGAAGTAATAGGAACGAAAGACAATCCGTATAACGATCTACATACGAAGAATTATGAAAATCAAACCACTCAAGACTATCCGCGCGAACAGCCTGCTCATTGCAGCCATCATGAGCCTGCTCCTCACCGGGGCCCATGCCAGTACATGGACCAGTGCCGACGGGAAACTCGACTACCCCTTCACACCAGCCCCGCTGGCCAACGGCAAGCCCTGGCTGATCAAGAACTTCGGCCCCGCGGGCATCGGCATCATGCTCGAAAAAGGCCCGGTGATGAAAATCCAAAACGTTGAAGCAGGCTCGCCCGCCGAGAAACCCGGCACGCTCAAGCAAGGAGACATCATCGAGAGCATCAACGGGGTGAAACTCTCAGACACCAAGCGCGACCCGCGCCTCTTTCTCGCCGACATCATCACAGAAGCCGAGGCCAGCGATGGTAAAATCAACCTGCAGATCAAGGACAAGGGACCCATTACGGTGGAAATTCCCGTCCTCGGCCGCTACAGCGACACCTGGCCGCTGAATTGCCCCAAGTCGGACAAGATCGTGCGCAACCTTGCCGATCTTCTTGCAAAACAGGGACAAAAGGAATGGGGATCGGTTCTGTTCCTGCTTTCCACCGGAGAGGAGAAAGACCTCGACGTGGTGCGTGGCTGGATGAAGGACAGGAAGGAAATCGGTAATATCAACTGGACTGTCGGAATCGAAGGAATCGGTATCTGTGAATATTACCTCAGAACCGGGGATGCCGCGGTACTTCCCATGATCCAAAAAGGCGCGGATCATCTGAGAGACAGAATCTACAACGGGGCATGGGCCGGCAGGGGCGCCTCGTTCAATTATCAGTCGGGCGGCCACATGAATGCCGCTGGCGTCCACTGCCTCACCTTCCTCATGCTCGCCAAAACGTGCGGCGTACCTGTCGACGAGAAAACCCTCCAAAGCAGCCTCTCTCATTTCTTCAACTACTCCGGGAAAGGCAGCGTTCCCTACGGTGACTACGTACCCAAACCCGGATACGGCGACTGCAATGGCAAGACCGGCGGTTTTGCCCTCTCCATGGCCGCCGCCGCCCGTCTCACACCCGACGGGGAGAACTCGATCTATGCGAAATCCGCCCAGATCAGCGCCATGAAAGGCTATTATGGAACCCATGTCTATCACATGGGCCACACGGGCGGCGGGATCGGCGAAATCTGGAAGTCCACATCCATGGCACTGTTGGTTGACAAGCGCCCGAAGCAATACCGCGAATACATTGACGCCAGGCGGTGGATGCTCGAACTCGCCCGCCGGCACACTGGCGCCATCGGTATTGCCGGCGGGCCGGAGAGTAACTACGACCAGGCCTCTGGAGAAAAGCTCGCCTGGGGCACCTTCAATGCGCTGAACTATACCTTGCCGCGTAAGCGTCTGCACCTTTTCGGCGCACCGCTCAGCACATGGGCGAAATCCTGTCAACTGCCCAAACGGCCCGTCGGATTAACCCCGGCGGATGATGATTTCAGCTCGCCATTTCCCGTTCCCGGAGCCTCGTGGAGCAAGGAGGATGTCTTGAAGGAGACCCTGCGGGAGCATGGGGGCTTGGCCATTTCCGGACAGGTGTATAACGACAAGGTGTCTGACAAAATCTTGCTGACCTATCTGCACCATCCGGAAATCACCCACCGTTTCGAGGCCATGGGCGCCATGCTCAAATACAACAAGGACGCCATCCTCCTCGATCTCCTGCGCTCGAAAGACGCGAGATTGCGGCACGTCGGCATCATGGCCGTGCATGAACTTTTAGGGACGTGGAGAAAAAGCAGTGACGAACAAAAACGCCGGGCCACCCCCGAGATCATGGCCGAAGTTGATAAAATCATTCGGAATCCCGAAGAATCCCCTTCCGTGAGAGGCTGGGCACTTGGCCTTCTGCAACATGCCGACCTCGCACGCTTGCGCACCTTCAGAGACATGCTCGTGGACTTGATGGATAAAGGGAGTGTTCAAGGTCAGGTATCTGCTATGCATACCAGTATACCTCTCCTGTCGGATAAGGAAAGTTACCAGATCATCTTCCCTCCGATGATGCGCGCCATTTCCGCTGCAACATCCTATCCGGCGGTCATGTCCACATCCGCCAAAATCAGCAAGGCGATGGAGCAGGCCAGTCCGGAGATCCAGGCCTACGGATTGAAACAGCTCCAAACCGTCTATGGAGAGCTACCCAAAAATCTCGTCAGTAAAGACACCGGCATCTACGTGATCCCCGATGGCGCGACGGCCAAACGGAAATCTCTGGGCATATCGCTCGGATTCTCCGAGGAAGGCAGGCAATTCATGAAAGCCATCCCCAAGACCACTCTGAAGTCCTACATCAGCGGCAAGGATTCCGACATGTTCACATTCAGCGGCACATTCCAAAACGACAAAAAATACGTCGGCAATTGGTTATGGGCGGTCTGGCCTGCACCCAAGCATCCTGGAGAAATCGACACCTGCATCCAAAAATGGATCAAGCAGCGTAACGGCAATGTCGTCCCCACTGACATCAAAGACACGGTCGAACTGCGCGCAGACGGCACCGTCCAATCCCGTGGGTTCTATGGGGGGAAGCACAAAGGCGAGTACTTCTGGACAGGCGACACCATCTTCGGAGTCAACACCGGTGAAGCCTGCCAAATGGAAATCCGCACTTACGAAGGTCATGACTTCCTCATCATCGAGAGCGGCGGCTTCGCCCCCGTCATCCCCAAGGAAGGCGAAGTCGAAGCCACGGCAGTCCCCCCCGATTACCACTGCGGCTACAACGTCTATGTGAGAAAGAAATAGGCGAAAGTATGAAAACTCTTCCCATGATCCCTGCCTCTGTTGGCACCGACGCTTCGCTGGCCGCCGGTGACATTTCCCCGGTCCAACCGGAATCAATCAGGAAATGGCAGGACGCCCGTTTCGGCATGTTCATCCACTGGGGCCCCGTGTCGCTCACCGGCTATGAAATCGGCTGGTCGCGCGGTACGCAGCCACCCATTCCCTGGTTGCACGGCAGGCAGACACCCATCGGGGAATACGACAACCTCTACAAGAGTTTCAATCCCACCCAATTCAACGCGGACGAATGGGTGGCCACCGCCAAGGCCGCCGGGATGAGATACATGGTCCTCACCACTAAGCATCATGATGGATTCTGCCTCTGGGACACCAAGCAGACCGACTACAACATCATGAACACTCCCTTCAGGCGCGACGTGGTCAAGGAACTCGCCGAGGCTTGCAAAAAGGGCGGTATTGAGTTCGGCGCTTACTACTCCACTTGCGATTGGCATCACCCGGATTTCCCGCTCACCAGCCCCGGCGGCAGTGTCGCGCGTGAAACCCACAACCTCGACCGCTACACCGGGTATCTCAAGGCACAGACCAAGGAACTCCTCTCCTACGGCCCGCTGTCCACCCTGTGGTATGACGTGCCGCAGAAATTCGATGCCGAGCGTGGCGCCGGCATCATCAATATGGCCCGCGCCATACAGCCCGACATCGTCATCAACGACCGCACCGGCCACAAAGGCGACTTCGACACGCCCGAGCAGCACGTGGGCGGCTTCCAGATCTCCCGCCCGTGGGAAACCTGCATGACCATCTGCGAACAATGGGCATGGAAACCGGATGACAAGATGAAGTCGCTCAAAGTGTGTATCCAAACCCTGATCCGCACCAATGGCGGCGATGGCAACCTGCTCTTCAACGTCGGCCCGCAGCCGGACGGCTTGATCGAAGCGCGTCAAGTCGAGCGCCTCAAGGAGATGGGTGCCTGGCTCTCGAAAAACGGAGACGCAGTCTATGGCACTCGCGGCGGCCCATGGAAACCCTCCTATCAAATGGTCAGCACCCGCAAGGGCGACAGAATCTATCTGCACCTTCTCAGCAAAATGGATGGTCCCATCTCCGTTCCCGCCCTGCCGGTCGCCATCAAGTCGGCGAAATTGCTGAACGGCCCGTCCATCGCAATCACCACCGGCGGGGACTCCCACTCGTTCGTTGTCCCGGAGGGTTCATGGGATGAAATCGATACCATCGTTGAGTTGACCATCAAGGGTGACGCCCTGTCCATTGCCCCGCTCAAGGCCGCAACACGGCCCGGCATTCCAGGTGCCAAGGCATCCGTTTCCGCGGTGGATAATGACGACCCGAAATTCAGCGCCGAAATGGTCCTCGATGGCGACCCCGAGACCTACTGGGCTGCTCCGAAGGGTACCCATGAAGCCTGGTTGCAGATCGATTTTGCCAATGAAACCACCTTTCATGGCATCCAGATCGAAGAAGCGCTTTGCCAACATGGCAGCAGGGTGAAGAAATTCGAACTCCAGAAAAATGACGGCGGAATCTGGACGACGTTTCACCAAGGCAATGCCCTCGGCGCCCATTTCAAGGTTTCTTTCCCCCCCGTCACCGCCCGAGCCATACGCCTGCAAATCCTCGATGCCGCCAAGGAACCTGCCATCGCGGAAATAATGATCCAGAAGCAATGATCGCAAAGATGCCCCATTCATGACACAATCGCAGACAAGACTGACGGAGAGTTTTTTAACAAAGGAGCTGAATAGAAATGAATATGTGGAAAAGAAATAATCTGTTGGCGGTATCAGGTCTTGCGGCGGCAGCGCTGCTTTATACGCCCAGCCTTAAAGCTCAGGAGGACGAGAACGCTCCCG
>CAZHWV010000119.1:0-13848 GCA_964536185.1 uncultured Anaerolinea sp.
AACGCCGGGATCCTGGCGCATATCACCCTGGCGCAGGTCTTCCGGCCCGGTACACCTGTCTTCTACGGCACAGTCTCAACGGTCGCCAACATGCGGCACGGCACCGTGGCCCTCGGCTCGGTTGAAACCGGGTTGATCACCGCTGGTGCGGCCCAGATGGCACGCTATTACGGCCTGCCCTGTCGCAGCGTGGGCGGAGCCACCGAATCTAAGCGCGAAGACCTGCAAGCCGGTGCGGAACGCATGGGCACTCTGCTCCCGGCAGTCCTGGCGGGGGTTAACTACATCACTTGCGCCGGAACCCTGGACAGCACCATGCTCGAAAGCCACGCCATGCTACTGCTGGACGATGATTTATGCGGCGCAGCGACGCGGATGGCGCGCGGCATCGAGGTGACTGACGAAAGCATGGCCCTGGACCTGATCAAGAAAGTCGGCTTCACCGGCAACTACATCAGCGAGCGCCACACCTCCAAAAATTTCCGCAATGAGTTGTTCATGCCCAAATTGTTTTCACGCGAACCTTACGAAGCATGGGAGAAAGATGGCAACCGCCTGCACTGGATCACGCCCAGGAGCACGTTCGCGAACTTCTTGACAAACACCAGCCCTACCCAATCGACCCGTCCATTGAAAAAGAACTGGAAGCCTTCCGCCAGATGGTAAACAACCGCTCCCTGAACGAATTCTATCTGTATGAAACCGAAGAAAAACAGGACTTGATCAACTTATGAACAGCGAAAAGACACTCCTTGCGCCTGCGGGCAAACTCTCCACAAAATTTAAACTACTTTTCAGCACTGGTGATCTCAGCACCAGCATTCCACTGGCCATCTTGATGTTTTTCCAACTCTTTTTTCTAACCGATGTGGCCCGCCTGCGACCAGATTACGCTGGTTGGGCGGTCGGCCTGCCACGCATTTGGGATGCCATCAACGATCCCCTCTTTGGCCTGCTTTCAGACCGTATCCGCACCCGCTGGGGTCGCCGGCGCGTCTTCTTGCTCTTTGGCGCCGCACCACTGGGCTTGAGCTTCATATTGATGTGGTTAATCCCGCCTTTTGATCAACTCGGGCTGGCCATCTATTACGGTCTGACCTTCGCCGTCTTCGATACGGCTTTCACCCTGGTACACGTTGGCTACAATTCGCTGACCCCCGAACTGACATCTGATTACGACGAGCGCAGCTCGCTCAACGGCTTCCGAATGGTCATGTCGATCAGCGGCACTTTGGGCGCCATCATCCTGGCCACCGTCCTGGGCTGGTTCATCACCAACCCGCGCACGCTCTTTACCATCCTGGGTGTTGGCCTGGGGCTGGCTTCCATCATCCCGCCCCTGATCGTCTTCAGTATCACCCGTGAAAAGCCTTCCGCCGAACAGCCCGAAGCCATGCCCTGGTTCAAGGCCTTACGGACCACGATCGGCAACAAACCTTTCAGGCTGGTCATGGGACTCTACCTGCTCAGTTGGACCACGGCCAGTATCCTGGCCGCCATGCTGGTCTATTTCGCCAATTATCGCCTACGCATCCCCGAGCAAGCCAATTATTTTGTACTAATTGCTGAGGGCGCCGCAATTGCCTTCATCCCATTTTGGGTCTGGGTCGCTCAAAAGCTGGACAAACGGCGCGCCTTCATCCTGGGCACCCTGACCTGGATCGTGGTCCTTCTGGGCATCTCGGCCCTGCGCGCTGACCAGGTAACCCTGGCCTATGTACTGGCCGCGCTTTCTGGTTCAGGAATTGCCACGGCTTATGTCCTGCCCTGGGCAATGGTACCGGATATCATCGAATATGACCAGATCCAGACTGGCCAGCGCCGCGAAGGTTCGTACTACTCCTTTGCCTCATTCTTCCAAAAGCTAGCCACGGCTGCCGCCCTATGGGGAATGGGTCAGGCCCTGGCCCTCAGCGGCTACATCACGCCTGATGCCGGTGGCGCTCTGCCGGTTCAACCCGCGCAGGTCGTGTTGGCCATCCGTATCTTCAGCGGCCCGATCCCGGCCGTGCTGCTTATCCTGGCCGTGATCTTCGCCTGGCAGTACCCAATCACCCGCGAAAGCCATAAAGCCATGTTGCGCGAACTGGCCGAACGCGAAGAATAAGCTTGAACAAGGCCAACATGGACGAATTCGAAACCCTGGCAATCCACGCCGGCGAGGCCGCCGACCCGGAAACCGGCGCACTGCGCCTGCCGCTGCACATGAGTACCACCTTCAAGCTGCCGCCCTTCGGCATCAAGCTGTTCGAGGCGCTGCAAATGGAAAACGCTCGCTCGCCGCATGCTTACAGTCGTTGGAGCAACCCGACCCTGCGCGCTCTCGAAGACCGCTTGTGCGCCCTGGAAGGCGCACCGGCCGCCGTGGTCACCGCCACCGGCATGGCTGCTGTCTCAGCCCTTGCGCTGACCCTGCTGAGCAGCGGCGACCATCTTATCGCCAGCGAAGTCTGTTACGCCGGTTCGGTCGAACTTTTTGGGCTGCACCTGCCGCGCTTTGGCATCCAGGTCAGCCTGGTAGACACCAGCGACCCTGAACAGGTGCGCGCTGCCTTGCGGCCCAACACCCGCCTGATCTACGCCGAGACACCAGCCAATCCGATCCTGCGCCTGGCGGATATCGCCGCGCTGGCCGAGATCGCGCATTCGGCTGGGGGCCTGCTGGCCATCGATTCCACCTGGGCTGGCCCGCTCCTGCAGCGACCTTTGACGCTAGGCGCAGACTATGTCATCCATAGTCTGACCAAGTATCTCAATGGTCATGGAGATGCCCTGGGCGGCGCGGTATTGGGTCCGCAAGAAGGCATTCAGCGCATCCGCAAAGAGATGCTCGTCCATTTGGGCGGCGCGCTCAGTCCCTTCAATGCATGGCTGATCCTGCGCGGGCTGGTGACACTGCCCCTGCGCTGCGAGCGCCACAACCAGAGCGGGATGGAAGTCGCCCGTTTTCTGGAAGAGCATCCCAAGGTCAGCCGGGTCTTCTACCCTGGCCTGGTAAGCCACCCGCATCACGAATTGGCCAAACGCCAGATGGCCGGTTTCGGCGGGATGATCACTTTTCAACTCAAAGACGGCCTGGGCGCGGCCATCACCCTGGCTGAAAAGATCCGTATCTTTGCTTATGCCACCTCGCTGGGACATGCACACAGCCTGCTCTTCTATTACCCCACCGATTTATATGTGGATGCCGCGCCATACCTGACCCGCGAACAAAAGACCCGCATCCGCGACTGGACCGGCGACGGCATTGTTCGCGTCAGCGTCGGGCTGGAAAACACCAAAGACCTGATCGCCGACCTAGATCAGGCTCTGAACGCGCGCACAATTAAAGGCTTGCTCGGCCCAACAGCCTACCGCCTGTTGAAACAATTTGGGAAGTAGGACCAATCTTGACCTGCGGACTGAATTGTAAGTGAGTCTAATCTGCAACAACGCTCAAGGCTTGCGCAGCAGCCTGCTTGCGTCTGCAGGCTGGGCAGACTCCCCACAGGTCAGTGTTGGCTTCGGCCAGATCACGTAAAAAGATCATCGCTTCGGACCCAAAGGTTTGCCCACAAGTCGGGCATGGTTTGAGCGGAACAACCGTGTTCCATGTCCGCAAAAAACGCTGCCCGTCTTGATCTTCGATTTGGATCGCGCCTGTCGGGCAAACATAGGCGCACGCTCCGCAACCGATGCAGGCATCGGATTGCAAAAAGAACGGCGAACCAACCTGGCGTTCTCCTCCACGACCATTGAAACCGATCGCTGAAGCGCCGACCAGATCGCGACAGACGCGCACGCACAATCCGCATAGAATACACAACTCGGAACCAGGCGCTTCCGACCTGCCGGCATAATTCGAGGCGAAACGCGATTCGATCAAGCCCGCGCCAGTGGCAAGCTCACGAATTACTTCTGACGAGGGACAACGCGCAAGCATGAATTCAATCATCATTTTGCGAATCTCAACCGTGCGCGCGCCTTGCGTTTCGATGACCAAACCATCCTCAACGGGATAAGCGCAAGCTGCAATCACTGCCTGGGCTGGCACAGTCATTTCGACAAGGCATAAGCGGCAGGCACCATAAGCAGGCAAGCCATCCCAATGGCACAGAGTCGGTAGCGCTACTCCTGCCTGTCGAACAGCTTGCAAAACCGTCGCTCCTGGCGCAGCCTCAATTATTTTGCCGTCAATTGTTAATGTTGGCATTGTCCGCTCCTATCATCGCGCATTTGCCGGTTGGGCAGCGATGTTCTGTCACGTGTGTCTCGTACTCTTCGCGAAAGTAACGCAACGTTGAGAGCACAGGATTGGGCGCGGTCTGTCCAAGTCCGCATAAAGACGCCACCTGAACCATCTCGCTCACTTCGCTCAACAAGTCAAGATCAGCAAGTATCCCCTGCCCGTTTGTTATGCGAGTCAAGATGGTTTGCAAATGTTTCGTCCCTTCACGACAGGCTGTGCATTTGCCACACGATTCAAGCGTGGTGAAATCAAGGAAATACTTGGCGATATCCACCATGCAGGCGGTTTCATCCAGCACGACCATGCCGCCCGAGCCCATGATCGAACCGGCCGCCTTCATCCGTTCATATTCAATGGGTGTATCGAACAGGCTGGCAGGTAGGCAACCGCCCGAAGGACCGCCTGTCTGCACCGCTTTAATAGATTTTCCAACCCCAGTCTCAGGCGCTGTGTCTGCGCCACCACCGATGTCTTCCAGCAGTTCGCGTAAAGTCATTCCGAACGGCACTTCAACCAATCCTGTATTAGCGGTTTGGCCAACCAGTGAAAAAACGACCGTACCCGAATTGGCTTTCGTTCCCAACGCTGCGTACCAGTCAGCGCCGCGTGCCATGATAACCGGCACTGTCGCCCAGGTTTTCACGTTATTGATAATGGTGGGCAGTCCCCACAAACCGGAGACAGCAGGATAAGGCGGCTTTGGGTTTGGCTCGCCCAGACCGCCTTCGATGGAGGCGATCATGGCGGTTTCTTCGCCGCAGACAAACGCGCCGGCGCCGCGCACGATCTGGATCGTAAAGTTGAAACCCGACCCAAAAATATTCTCTCCGAGCAGGCCGAACTCACCTGCCTGAACAATGGCATTCGACAATCGTTCAATCGCAAGCGGATATTCATCACGGACGTAGGCGTAACCCTTGCATGCGCCAATTGCGTACGCGCCAATGAGCATGCCTTCGATAACACTATGTGGATCGCCTTCAAGAACAGTCCGATCCATGTACGCGCCCGGGTCGCCCTCGTCACCATTGCAGATCAGGTATTTCGTTTCACTTGAGGTATCTTTCGCGATCTGCCATTTACGTCCTGTTGGGAAACCTCCACCGCCGCGCCCGCGCAAACCCGAATGCACCACCTGGTCAACAACCTGTTGAGGCGTCTTCTCAAACGTAGAGGCCAGGGCGCGATAACCTCCGCGGGCAACGTATTCCGCCAGGCTGGTTGGATCAATGAAGCCACTGTTGCGCAAAACAATCTTCTTCTGCCGCGCGAAAAACGAAGACTGGCTGTAAGCAGTTAGCGATTCAAGGCCTTCTGCGCGCGCAAAAGATTCCACTCGGTCTTCGATGATCGCTTCTTCTTCGTCAATCACCAGCCAGGCGCCGTCTGGCGACAAAATGTTGCGGGAAAGATTATCAATCAAGGCCCGCGCCCTCGCGCGGGTGACGCGCGCGTAAACCACGCGGCCTTTGCCCGGCAGGCGGATATCCACCAGTGGTTCCTGATGACAGGCGCCGATACAGCCCGTCTTCGCCAGGACCACATTCAATTCACGCAGCGCGATACGCTGATTAAGCGTTTCGTAGACTACATCCGCACCCGCCGCCAATCCACAAGTTGCCATACCAACCGTGATCTTGATTTGTTCGGGGTAAAGGCTGGAGAGGCCATCCTTGCAAAGCGCAGCCATTTCGGAGAGTGCATTGAGCTTCATCATTTAGGCCTCGCGATATTTGGCAAGTATTTCGTCCAGCGCATCCACACTGAGGCGGCCGTACGTCTCGCCGCTGATGGATAACGCGGGCGCTAACCCACAAGAACCAAGACAGCGCACCCCCTTGAGCGTAAAGTTCCCGTCACCGGTGGTTTCATCGCAGTCAACGCCAAGTTTCTTCTTCAAATCCGCCATCAACACAGAGGAACCCTTGACGTGACAGGCTGTCCCTTCACAGACATGAATCTTGTGTTTTCCGGATGGTTTAAAAGTAAACGCGGAATAAAACGTGGCCGCACTGACCATTTGCGCCAGGGGGATACCCAATTCGCCAGCGGCTTTACGAATTTCTTCCTGCGGCAAGTAACCGAACCGCGCGCTGATCTCATGGAGCGCCGCCAAAACCGCGCCGCTTTCGGGCACGCGATAACTTTGAGATGGAATCATGATTACCTCAAAATAGGGTAACTTAAATTGCAGCCCCTAAGGGTTTTTAGATACAGGAGACCCTTAGAGGCCGTATATTTTATATACCAAGCCCTTGCCGTCGTTCCTTGAGGGCAGCGACAAGTTTTTCCGCAGCAAGTTTCGGGTCGGGTTCGACAATGAAGTATCCGCCGAGTAAATCTTTCGCGGTCTGGGTCAACACCTGGACAACCAATGGGCTGCCTGTAACGGGCGGAACAACTCCGACATGCGTGGGCAAGCCCATCGCCACAGCCCAGGTTCCAATCGAAAGCGCTTTTTCCATGGCAGCTTCGGGCGCAGTCGCTACAACAGGAAGTTGGCTGACATCTACGCCAAGCTTGTTGGCAATAGCAGTGGCAATAGCCGCCGCGCGCGAATTATCCACACAAGAGCCGGTGTGTAACGCCATCGGTAAAGGCGCGTTCAGTCCCGCCGCGTGCCCGAGCGCAGTCAACACCGCCTTGAGACCCGGGCCGGCGTATTTCTCGGTAGCTGCCGATGTGAGCAAACCATGCCGGGCAAACGATCCAGCAGCACAGCCAGTGCACAAAATCAATATATTGTTCGCCGCCAGTTCCTTGACCAGCGTCACGTAAAATTTGTCCTGGGTGATCTTGACATCATTGCAGCCCGCAAAGAGACACACACCCAGAATGTTGCCGTTTACAATATTGTCGATCAGCGGCTTGAGCGGATCATTCGCATCCACCAACGACAACACCTTAAGGATGGATTCAGCTGACATGCCCGCCATGGCATCGTTGCGAACATTCGGAATGTTGACCTTACTCGGGTCGCGTTTCTTGTAGGCTGCGATGGCAATATTAAGAATCTCGCGCGCCTTCTCACTGGCATGCTGCTCGTCAAACTCAACATGGGTAGCGCCGGGGATTTTCGTGATCGACATGGTGGTAACGATGGCAGTATGGTATTTACTCGCGATCTCGGGCAGGCTGGGCATGATACATTGATAATCCACGACCGCTGCATCGAGCGCACCGGTGACAATGGCGAGTTCCTGAGAAAGCGAATTAGTTGCTGACGGGATGCCATGCCTCATCATCACTTCCATCCCCGTACAGCAAATGCCGACCAGGTTGAAGCCATCCTTCGCGCCAGCGGCCTGCGCTTCGGCAGTCATCTTCATGGCTTCAGCCACCATGATCTCGCTTAATACTGGGTTATGCCCGTGCACAGCCACGTTGACTGCGCCCTCTTTAAGCGTACCCAAATTAGCCGAAGACATCACGGGGGTGGGCGTGCCGAACAAAATATCTGAGAGGTCGGTGGCCAGGTACATTCCCGAGTAATCGGCGATCGAGCATTTAATCGCCGCGAGTAGAATGTTGACAGGGTCCGCGTCCACGCCGTTAGTCGTGCGATGCATGATTTCTGCGACAGCAGAATCCAGTCCCATCGGGACAATGCCAAGTTTCTTAAACTTCTCCATGCGTCCCGCTGTAACCGTAGTTTTCAGCCAGACAGGCGCATCTTCGCGCTCCGAAAATTCATCAAGCGCCAGCCTGGCCAGCTCGCCAGCCAATTGTTTTTCGGTCTTGCCTGTGATTGAAATTCCAACACGCTCCAGCACAGCCTGGAATTTTTCCTTGTCCTTGATCCCGTAATCCTTGGCCTCGTCGCGGCTCCATTTGAGCAGCGTATGGGCCAGGTGCTTGGCATGCGCGGAATGCGAGGCTGTTCCCGCGGCAATATTGCGCGCCAGGCCGCGGGCCACAAATGTATCAGCGGATGCGCCGCAGATACCGGTTTTTGGGCCAGTTGAGCCAAAGGGGTCAATACGACAGGGCCCTTGCAGGCAATGGCGGCAGCACAAACCAGTCTCGCCGAAGCCGCACTGCGGCTGTTGTTTTTCATAACGATCCCAGACAGTTTCAATGCCAGCGTCTTTGGCGACTTTGAGCATCTGGATTGAATCAGGACTAATTGAGCGTTCCATAATTACAAGCCTCCTGATGATAAATTCATCGCGTTTGATGATTAGATGGGACGACAATCGCGCTTAATCTTCCTGCGCCTTGACGAAGGTTTCGTCGCGTATCTGGCTGGCTGAGGCCAAAACCGCGCTGGCGCGCTGGCGAGTTTGATGCGCAAACTGGTCGCCTTCCAGAAAAACAATCGCCCCTTCCGGGCATGAACTTGCGCAGGCAGGGATGCTTGTATCGGGGCAGAGATCACATTTGAGCGCCATGATCTTTCCATCGGGAGCCGGCGCGCGGGCAATCATGCCAAACGGGCACATCATCAAACACATACCGCAGGCGATACAGGCGTGTTTCCCCCCGATATTGGTCACTGTATCTTCCGCTGAGCGGTGCATGGCCTGTGGAATACACGCGGCAATGCAGGGCGCGGGATCGCAATGACGACAGGTCATCGGCATTTTCAGGATCTCAAATGGGGATTTCATAACGGCTTCGATGTAAAGGCGGGAATGTGGTGGATGTGATTCCATCATTGCCCCCAGCAGGTTTTTGCTATTGGAATGTTCGACCGCGCAAGCCAGTTCGCAAGTCTTACACCCCGTACACAATTCGGGACGAACGTAGAGACGTTTCATCATGCTCCTCCGACAAGGATTTCTAAGGCCTAGCTGATCGTTTTTGCTCTTTCTACTGATATTAGTTTACATGTTTTTTGGGGCATAGTCAATTTTTTCCCGCCGCCATTTTTCACAAACAATCTGGAGCACCGGGCTTCTTGACATGGGGCAAGTTTGCCAGCCGGTTTGCAAATCTCGGGGTTTGGCGTCGACTGCTGATGCGGGGTATAATCAGAGCATCTTTGACTTCCCGGAGAACAAGAAATGGATTTGCTTGCCCGCCTATTTGGTTCGCCTGTGCCCATGCTTACCGCTGCTGAATTACAGGATAAATTAAGAAGCGCAAAGCGCCCTTATCTGCTGGATGTACGCCAGCCGGAGGAATTCCGCGAGGGCCATATAACGGGGGCAAAATTGATCCCGCTCGGTGAATTAAAAAGTAACCTGGAAAGTCTCCCCAAACAACGGGAGATTATATGCATGTGCGCATCCGGCAGTCGCAGCAGTTCCGCCGCGCGCATGCTGGCATCTGCAGGTTATCAGGTATTCAACCTGCAGGGCGGCATGGCTGCCTGGCAGCGGGAAAAATTACCGATAAAAAAAGGCATGGCTTCGTAAACGAAATCCGGGGTTATTTCATGATTGAGGTAAACGCGAAAAAGACGTATGAATAAAATCGCCATAGTCCATGAATGGTTTACCACCCTGGGCGGATCAGAAAAGGTCATCGAACAATTACTGCAGGTGTTCCCAGATGCGGACCTGTTCAGTTTAATTGACTTTTTACCCGAAAAAGATCGCGGCATGCTTGGCGGAACAAAGATCCAGACATCTTTTCTGCAAAACGCGCCGTTTATTAATGGCAAAAATTACCGCACTTACCTACCCTTCATGCCCCTTGCCATCGAACAGCTTGACCTTTCTGGTTATGATCTGATCATCTCAAATTGCCATGCAGTTTCCAAAGGTGTTATTACCAGCCCTGAACAGCTGCATATTAGCTATATCCACACACCACTGCGCTATGCCTGGGATATGCAGAATGAATATCTGGCAAACAGTGGGATAAAAGGTCTTAAAAGCGCTGCCGCCCGCCTTCTTTTGCATTATGTGCGCATCTGGGACACAGCCGCCGCCAGCCGTCCGGACGTATTGATCGCAAATTCCGGTTTCATCGCCAGGCGCATCCGAAAAGTATATCGCCGAGAGTCACAGGTAATTTATCCGCCAGTGGATTGCGACTACTTCACACCTGAAGGACCTCGCCAAGACTTTTACTTCACCGCATCACGATTTGTCCCTTACAAACGAATGGATCTGATCGTTGAAGCTTTTCGAGGCCTGCCAGATAAAAAGCTGGTCATTATCGGCGATGGACCTGAATTGGCGCGCATACAGCCCCTGTTTGGAGATAATATTTCCTGGCTTGGCTATCAGCCGACACCGATCTTGCGCGATTATCTAAGGCACTGCCGGGCTTTTATTTTTGCAGCCAGGGAAGATTTTGGAATCATGCCACTGGAAGCGCAAGCCTGCGGCGCGCCAGTGATCGCCTATGGCGAGGGGGGCGCGGCAGAAACCGTGCGTGGTCAGGGCAGCAGCCAGCAGACCGGGTTATTCTTTAGAGCTCAAACAGCAACAGCCCTCCAGGCAGCTGTCTTGGAGTTCGATCACCAGAATATCAATGCAGAAGATTGCCGCGCGCAGGCCAAACGCTTCTCGAACCAGCGGTTTCAAGAAGAATTCGATCATTTTGTCAAAAATGCCTGGGCTAAATTTCAACAGGCATAGCACGATGATCAAGACAATTTTCATTAATGGTAAGTTCCTCTCCAGCCAGGTAACTGGCGTCCAACGTTATGCGCTGGAATTATTTCGCCAGATGGATGTTATTCTGCAGGAACAGGAGTATCAACAACTTCGTGTAATATGCCTGGCTCCACCAGATGCGCGGCTGAAGCCGGACTGGCAAACCATAGAATTGCGCCGGGTCGGTTTTAATCCAGGCAATCTTTGGGAGCAGCTCGATCTGCCCATCTATGCGCGCGGCCAATTGTTGTTTTCTCCGGCCAATACCGGGCCACTTTTTTATTCCAAACAGGTCATCACTTTTCATGACGCAGCTGTCTTTGCTGTGCCTGCTGCTTATTCCCCCCTCTTTCGCGCAAAATACTCAATCATCTTTCAAGTCCTGGCACGGATTGCCAGACTTATGCTGACAGACTCGCTCTTCTCGCAACGCGAATTATCGCATTACCTGGGTGTCCCCGAGCAGCGGTTCAGAGTGATACCATTGGGAGGCGACCATTTGAGCGCTATTTCTGCGGATACCAGGATCCTTGAAAAGCACAAACTGACCCGGAATTCGTATCTTCTCCTGGTAGCCAGCCAAAGTCTGCATAAAAACTTTGCTCGCGTGCTTCTGGCCGCGGATCAAATCAGGGCAACACAGCCAGCGGATGTTGCGTTTGCCGCGGCCGGTGGCAGCAATATTATCTTTCAGCAGACTGAAGCGCAATCGCTCCGTCCAAACGTACGCATGCTCGGATACGTCAATGACAGTGAATTAAAAGCCCTTTATGAAAATGCTTTGGGATTTATTTTTCCTTCCATTTACGAGGGTTTTGGCCTGCCTATCCTGGAAGCCATGAATTGTGGCTGCCCTGTTCTGTGTTCAACTGCTGCCTCTCTACCCGAGGTGGCTGGATCAGCAGCACTGTACTTCGACCCAATTAACGTGGCAGAATTGACTGCGCTGATCAGGCAATTCCTGGGAGAGCCAGCTCTGAGATCGAAGCTGCAGGTCCAGGGCCGGGAACAAGCCAAAGCTTTTTCCTGGGAAAAGACAGCGCGTATAACGCTTACTGAACTTATTGCATGTTTATAGAAAGGATTGTATGACGCCTGTCATCCTCCACAAGGATCTGGAATATTTCGCTCGTGATAAACGAAATTTATGGTGGTCGAATCGCAGGCTGTTGATGGCTTCTGTGATGGTTTTGAGCGATTGCCTGTGCCTGAGCGGCTCGATGGGATTGGCCACCCTGCTATGGGGGAATGTGCGTTCTGACCTGCCAGTGGATGTCTACTTGTCGGTAAACCTGCCGATAGCAGGCTTATTCCTGGTAATTTACTTGCTCACCGGCATGTATCCGGGTATCGGCATTGGGCCGGTGGAAGAACTGCGCCGGCTAACGATCAGCACATCCCTCGGAACGCTAACGCTAATGGGCCTGACCTTCTACCTGCGCAATACCACTTCCTGGTCGCGGGCTGTGCTCGGGCTGACCTGGTTGTTATTGTTGATCAGTGTCCCGCTGATGCGCAAAGTGTTTCGCAGGCTGGCCGTACGCATCGGTCTGTGGGGCATCCCCGTGGTCATCGTCGGTGAAGGCGAGGGGGCTGAGCGAATCTACACCAGCCTGATAAGAAACCGCCTAATCGGATTCTGGCCGGTCCTATGTGTAAAGACAACCTCGCTCCACGGGGTATTTCCACCTCCATCAGATCAACAGTCAGAAGTCTGGGAAGGCAAAGCATTGTTCCATGATATTGACATTGCTATCATCGTCCCGCAAAATGCTCCCCTGGGCGCGGTAAAGAATGTCTTGCTGGATCGAACCCACCAGTTTAAACGAATTATTGTCATGTTTGACGAAGCCAGGTTTGGTGCGGTCTGGTTTACACCGCTGCACCTGGTTGAACAACTGGGCTTAGAAGTTACCCACAAATTGGTCGACCCCACCCAAAAGGCCATCAAGCGCTTCATTGACTTAGCCTTGATCATCGTCAGTTTGCCGCTGATATTACCTCTGTTTGGATTGATTGCTTTGGCGATAAAAATTGACAGCCGTGGACCCATATTTTATTCGCAGAAGCGCGTGGGGCACAATGGCCAAGAAGTGCGCATGTGGAAATTTCGGTCCATGGTAATAGATGCAGAGCGGGTGCTGCAGTCTTACCTCGATGAAGATGAAAGCTTGCGTAGTGAATGGGAGCAGAATTTTAAGCTCAAGAACGATCCACGCATTACCCACGTCGGGAATTTTCTGCGCCGGACCAGTCTGGACGAACTTCCCCAGCTTTGGAATGTAGTCCGCCGTGAAATGAGCTTGATTGGCCCGCGGCCAATTGTCGTCGATGAAATCCCGCTTTACAGTGATGATTTTGAAATTTACAAGCAGGTCTTGCCTGGGATGACAGGCATGTGGCAAATTTCGGGACGGAACAATCTTTCTTACGCGGAGCGGGTCGGCCTAGATGTTTATTATGTTCAAAACTGGTCGATTTGGTTGGATGTCCACATCCTCATGCACACCATCCTGGCAGCCCTGCAAGGACGCGGCGCGTATTGACGACTTTTTATTGAAGCTCAAAATTATCAGCCATTTTTCTCCTTGTCGGGTAGCGGGCCATCCGTCCCGAAGAGACCCTTTGTCACGCGAGGTGACTGATCGCAAGTCCCTATCCGAACGGAAAAATCCCCCCGGATCAAGGTCAGGTTGGGGTTGTAATAAGGATCACCTGCCTCCAGAAAAGCAGCCCACTTTTCCACAAGACAACGAACCTCCTGGTTAAAACGAACCCCTTTTTCGTACGTATCTTCAAAGCCACGGGTCATTGATTCGTGGTGGACCAATTCAGCCAAAGGCGTCCAGACCACTAGATAGTTATTTTGGCGTACCTTTAGGCACAGGTCAATATCGCCAAAAGCAAGTTGATATTCCGTTCCAAAACCGCCAACTTCATCAAAAACACTCCGGCGCATCATCAGGCAGGCCGCAGTTACAGCCGACAAGTCTTGAGGAACAATCAGGTTATAACGATAACCGGTTTCATTTCCGGGATGCCCCTTAAAGTAATGTCCAGCGGCAGCCC
>CAZHWV010000120.1:0-3293 GCA_964536185.1 uncultured Anaerolinea sp.
CTCTACAAAGCCTCTTCTTCTTCTCTTCTTGCTAGATTTAGGTGCCTTCTTGCCAGGAATTCAAATATTTAACTTGCTCCTCGGTTAGTTTATCGATTTCTATACCCATCGCGTTAAGCTTAATCCGTGCAATTTCTGCATCAATATCAGCTGGAACGGAATATACTTTCTTTTCAAGCTTACTAGCATTCTTAACCATGTATTCTGCAGCAAGCGCTTGGTTTGCAAAGGACATATCCATGACAGATGCCGGGTGGCCTTCTGCAGAAGCTAGATTGATTAGGCGACCTTCTCCAAGAATATTTATTTTGCGGCCATCTTTGGTTGTGTATTGATCTACATATGGTCGCACTAGGTTGGGCGTGCCATTAGACATGGCAGCTAATGCTGGGATATTAATCTCAACGTTGAAGTGACCTGAATTGGAAACTAGCGCGCCATCCTTCATAACTACAAAGTGTTGACCATCGATAACATTTAAGTCACCAGTTACAGTGCAGAAGATGTCGCCTACTTTTGCTGCCTGTTGCATCGGCATAACTTCGAAACCATCCATCACTGCTTCAAGTGCTTTTAATGGATCGATTTCGGTTATGACTACACGGGAACCCATCCCACGTGCGCGTGATGCAAGCCCTCTACCGCACCAGCCGTAACCAGCAACAACGAATACCTTTCCAGCCAAGAGAACATTGGTAGCGCGGATAATACCATCCAAAGTCGATTGGCCCGTGCCATAGCGATTATCAAAAAAATGCTTGGTCATGGCATCATTGACAGCAATCACCGGAAACTCAAGCATCTTATCAGCAGACATGGCGCGTAAGCGAATTACACCTGTTGTGGTTTCTTCGGTTCCACCGATGATGCCTTCAAGCAATTCGCGCCTATTTTTGTGGATGGTGGATACCAAATCAGCGCCATCATCCATCGTCAGTTGAGGTTTATGATCAAGGGCAGCAGTTATATGTTTATAATATGTGACGTTATCTTCGCCCTTAATTGCAAAAGTAGGAATTTCATAGATATTAACCAGCGCAGCCGCCACATCATCCTGGGTCGATAATGGATTTGATGCAGTGATAACCACATCAGCTCCACCCGCTTGCAAGGTGGTCATAAGGTTGGCAGTTTCGGTTGTCACATGCAGACATGCTGAAATCTTAATACCTGCTAGTGGACGTTCCTTCTTAAACCGTTCTTTGATCATGCGTAGGACTGGCATTTCTCGCTCAGCCCAATCGATACGCCTTCGGCCGCCTTCGGCCAGGGTACTATCTTGAATATCGGATTTGCTCATAGTTTCTCCTAAAATGGACTATTTCGTGAGTGGTAGATAAAAATTACGCCAACAATGCGTTAAGTCTACCACCATCGTCATAATGCTTGCGAAAACGATCCACAAATTCTTGACGGGTGTAAAAATGGTTTTGGGTACCATTTTGTTCCAGGCAATAAACTGCTGCCAAAGAACCAACTTGTCCACACAATTTCCAATCCCAACCTTGCGAATAACCAGCCAGGAACCCCCCCCGAAATGCATCGCCTACTCCGGTTGGGTCAATAATACGTTCTTCTGGAATAACTGGTACAACGACTTCATTTCCATCGGCATAGATCACTGCGCCTTCGGCACCCTTTGTTACCACGATTATGTCAACATATTTAAGCATTCCAAGTAAATCAAGATTGGTTTTTTTGGATATCAAGCCAAATTCATAATCATTGACGAATAAGAAATGAGCGCCTTCCATGTCACGCGCAATCTCATCACCTTCAAGACGTAAAACTTGCTGGGAAGGATCATACAGGTAAGCAAGACCCAGTTCCCGGCATTCGGCAGCATGTTTTTTCATTGCCATAGGGTCTGTCGGGGAAATAACGACCAGATCGGGAAGTGTTTCAACATTCCGAATTGACAGAATCGCTGCTTCAGCCATCGCACCGGGGTAAAAAGAAGCGATTTGTGCATTCATTCTATCTGTGGTCGCAAAAAACGAAGCAGTGAATTTTCCGGGAACCACTTTGGCCCACCGGGTGTCAATCCCAAATTTTTCAAGCCAGGCGCGGTATTCTTCAAAATCTTCTCCAACGGTGGCAAACAGACGCGGGTGACCACCCAGTAACGCCATGGTGTATGCAATATTTGGAGCCACCCCCCCACGTTGGCGAGACATACTATCGACGAGGAATGAAAGACTAATTGATTTCAACCGCTCGGGCAAAATTTGTTCATGAAATAAACCAGGAAAGGTCATTAGATAATCGTAGGCCACAGAGCCGCTGATCAAAATATCCATTAAATTGCCTCTCTTTCAAGGTGCATCATTAAACTGAGGTCATTTACTATTACCAGCAGCCATTAAACTAGCCAAACTGGCAGTAAAGGGAGGATATGCAATTCCATTTTCTGTCACAATTGCACTAATTAGTCTAGCGGGCGTGATATCAAAAGCTGGGTTGCGCGCCTTGGCATTCAATGGGGTAACCCGCTCACCTGCTAATTGGATATTAAGCACTTCGTCTGGAGCACGCTCTTCGATAGGAATCAAATCGCCATGTTTCATTGAAAGATCAATGGTGGAAGTTGGTACCACTGAATAAGTTGGAATCTCATTATCTTTGGCAGCCAGGGCTAACATATAAGTGCCGATTTTATTAGCTACATCGCCATTTGCTGTAACTCGATCTGCTCCAAAAAATACCTTTTGCACTTTGCCAGAACGCATGAAATATCCTGACATATTATCTGAAATTATGTCGTAAGGTATTCCATACTGATCAAGCTCCCATGCTGTCAGCCGAGCACCCTGCAAGCGTGGGCGAGTCTCATCCACTAAAACGTGAATATTTTTGCCCTGCTCCCACGCGGTTCGAATCACGCCTAAAGCTGTACCCCAATCAACTGTAGCCAGCGCGCCAGTATTACAATGATGAACAATGGTGTCACCGTCAGCAATCAGGTCCGCACCAAATGCCGCCATTCGCTTGTTGATCGCGACATCTTCGTCAGCCAGGTTCTGAGCCTCATCAAGCACAAATTTTCTTAAACCATCTGGCGTGCCATTAAAATTGGCGACTTTGTTCAGCAATCTGTCTACGGCCCATGCCAGGTTAACAGCCGTCGGGCGAGCAGTTTTTATGAAAGACCCTGCAGATTGTAAATCGGAAATAAGGTCGACCAGGCCGTGGGCCTTAGATTCACGCACAGCCAGAGCCAGACCAAAAGCAGCTGCAGATCCAATCGCAGGAGCACCTCGAATGACCATGTCTGAAATTGCCTTGGCCACTTC
>CAZHWV010000120.1:3303-13778 GCA_964536185.1 uncultured Anaerolinea sp.
AACTGATGTAGGATACAACCACAAACCTCTCTGGTAAGAGACGCTGGTCAATCATATTTACATTGTTTTTTTCAAAATCCCAAAATATTGTTCGCATAGTTCTCACAAGAAATGGCGCTCTCGAATGAGAGCGCCTATGTTAGCTTGGGTAGTTTATCATGGGTGGATATGATTGTAAAGAACGGGAACGACAGAACGGGAATAGCAGTGAGAAATATCCAACTTGACATACACCTATTTCGGCATTATAAGCACAAGATGAAACAAACCATTCGCATTGCTTTATTCTGGATTTTATTCCTGACTGCATGTTCTTTACCCAAAAACACTCCCCTTTTACCGACAGCTACTTCGGCACCTTACCCTACGCATACGCAAATATCAACACCTGTCCCTTCACCTACATCGTTGACGACTACTACGCCAATGCCGGTGGTATTTATCAGTGCTGGAGAAGAAGCCTTTTTTTATGGCAATTTTCCTTTAGCTCGCCAGGAATTTCAAAAAGCGCTATCGGCTAATCCTGACAACGCTGGTCGAGCTAATGCCTTATGGGGATTGGGCCGAGTCGATTTCTCTGCCAACAATTTTTCATCTGCACTCGAGAGCCTTCGCTCATTAACCCAAAACTACCCGGAAACTAATGAAGGAATACGTGCCTGGTTTCTCCTCGGAGAAACTTACTTTTCCCTGGAACGCTATCAAGAAGCTGTCGACGCATACCAAAACTACCTGACTGCTCGACCAGGTTTACTGGATGCATACATCCAGGAGAAACGAGGTGATTCTTTTTTTGCTTTAGGTGACCAATTAAATGCGCAAAAGGCGTACCAGGCATCAGAAAGTGCTTCCGGACAGGCAAATCCTACTGAGATGCGAATTAACATAGCAAAAACATACTTGAATT
The DNA here is from genome assembly GCA_964536185.1 of uncultured Anaerolinea sp. Lineage (GTDB taxonomy): Bacteria > Chloroflexota > Anaerolineae > Anaerolineales > Villigracilaceae > UBA5195. The sequence continues at coordinate 4,211 of CAZHWV010000120.1, forward strand.
CCGGTGAACCCGGAAAAGCATTGGAAATTTTCGATGAAATCTACGACTCAACGTCTAACGATTACCTAAAAGCCCAATTGGATTTGCTATCTGGTCGCGCTTTCCTTGCGTTAGGACAAACTGATGATGGCTATGATCGCTGGAGACATGCTGTTGATAACTATCCACTGGCCTATGACTCATACTCAGCTCTTCTCGGTCTGGTAGAAAACAATCAGCCAGTAGATGAGTTTAATCGGGGTCTAGTGGATTATTATGCGCAGAAATATGATGTTGCCTTGAGAGCTTTCCAGCGATATGTTTCTGATAACCCCAACCACGATGGAACAGTATTACATTATATGGCTCTTACATTGCGAGAAATGGGCGATTACAAAACCGCCATTGACAGTTGGGATACACTCATCACTAAATATCCTGGAAATCGATATTGGGATTCTGCGTGGGATGAAAAAGCATACACTCAATGGGGATATCTCGATGACTACATTGCATCAGCCCAAGGGTTGGAAAATTTTGCCAGCATCATTACTGGTTCGCCACTTGTTGTTACCTATCTTTTCGAAGCGGCGCGCATCTATGAAAGATCCGGAAATCTGGAAAAAGCAGCAGATTTGTGGGAATCCCTGCCAGAGCGCTTCGATTCAGATAAATCGATGGGAAATGCATGGTTTCAGGCAGGCATCGTCCGTTTCCGGCTGGGTAATTTTTCTCGTGCTATTTTTGATTTCAAACAAGCGCTACTTTTGGCTAAAGAACCTCCAGACCGCGCTTGCGCCCTTTTATGGATTGGTAAAACTTATTCTGCAACTGGTGATATGCAAAATGCACGTTCTTCTTGGGAACAATCACAAGCATCAGACCCAAATGGTTATTACAGCCTTCGCGCGCGCGATCTATTGGACAACCGCGAACCCTTTGCTAGCCCACCTAGGACAAACCTGAATTACGATCTGGCTGCAGAACGTGTTGACGCAGCAGCTTGGGTGCGTATTAAATTTAACTTATCCGCTGATACTGATCTTTCAAACCTGGGATCAATACAATCTGATCCGCGCTTTCAGCGCGGTTCAGAGTTTTGGAAGCTAGGCTTGTATGATGAAGCCCGATTGGAATTCGATTCTCTGCGCGATACACTAAAAACAAGTCCTGCGGATTCTTTCCGTTTCGGTAATTATTTACTTGACCTTGGTGTATATCGGTCTGCTATTTATACTCTCCGCGAAGTTTTAACCTTGGCTGGGCTCGATGATCATTCAGCGAGCTTGACGGCTCCGATTTATTTCAAGCACGTCCGTTATGGATTATATTATTCTAAACTCATTTGGCCTGCTGCAACTGAAACTGCTTTTGATCCCCTCTTTATTACCAGTATTATTCGCCAGGAAAGCTTGTTTGAAGGTTTTGTACATTCAAGCGCAGGGGCACGTGGTTTGATGCAAATCATCCCTAGCACAGGTGTAAGCATTGCCGAACAAACAGAATGGCCATCAAATTTCAGTCCCGAGGACCTGTACAGTCCATATATAAGCATCCGGCTCGGATCTTATTATCTTAACTCCAACCGCCGCCTGCTTTCCGGTGATTTATATGCCACTTTGGCTGCCTACAATAGTGGTCCGGGGAATGCCGGTATTTGGCAAGATCTTGCGAAAGGGGATATGGATCTCGAACTGGAAATTATTCGTTATGGAGAAACTCGAGACTATATCCGTAGTATATACGAGATATTTTCAGTTTATCGTGGGCTGTACAGTCCAATGCAATAAAATTCCCTTTCAGGTGAGAAAGGATTTTCTTTTTTTGTACATAATTATTCGAGATAAGCCAAAATCCGTTGGTGCGCCTCTTCTGTATCAATATCCAGTACAGACAAAAGCTTATCATTCCCAGAAACTCCACCAATAATATCAAGCTGTGATAATGTAACTCCCAATACTTCAGCCATAAACTGTAATAATGCTTTATTACTTTCGCCATCAGCTAATGGCGCAGTTAATCGAATCTTTACTGTACCGTCTGGCATAATTTCGGTTATTTCATTGCGGCTTGCGCGTGGAGTCACTCTTACAGCTAAGGCAGCCCCTCGGCGACCATCATGCAAATGAAATTTTCGCGAAATCATGCATCACCTCAACGTCCAATCAAAATATTAACCAGAATGCCTGATACAAATTGTACCAGAATAATTAATATGACAGGACTGAAATCCATCATTCCAAAAAGGGGTACTAAACGGCGGATAGGTGCGAGTAATGGGTCTACCATTCGGTCAATGAAGGCTCTTATCGGATGGTAGGGATTCATGAAATATGAAAGAATTACATGGGCTAATACAATAAATGTCAAAACTTGTGAAAAAATGCTGATGGCCTGAGCAAGAATGTAGAACATAATTCTCCTTTTTCTATCTACATCGATTTTGTATTATGACTGAGGATAGTACAAATTAGTCTTTATTATTGTCTCGCCCCTAAAATAGCCGACCCTACTCTGACCAGGGTTGCCCCTTCTTGTACTGCTTCTATAAAGTCGGTACTGGTACCCATTGAAAGTTCTTTCCAGTCGCACTGAGGAAAATTTTTTGCTAAAAATTCTCTTAACTCCCGCAATCGCCTAAAATATGGGCGAGTTCTCTGGGCATCATCACAAAGGGGAGGCATGGTCATTAAACCACGAATTTCCAAATGTTTGAGTTGGACTATCTGATCAATTTCAGATAGTAGAGGTGTCCATTGGGTTGTGTCAGACGCATGGTAACCATATTTACTTTCTTCTCCCCCTACATTAAATTCCAGTAAAACAGGCAGCGTTCGACCGTTTATTCCAGCAGACCGGTCTAGACGGGTTGCTAGCTTTATACTGTCAACAGAGTGTACATAATCAAATTTTTGAACCACGAGCTCAGCCTTACGACTTTGTATATGTCCAATCATGTGCCATGATAATCCTTTTACCAGACCAATGGTATCAATTTTAGCAATTGCTTCTTCGACATAATTTTCGCCTAAATTACAGATTCCCGCATCGAGCGCAGAAACAATTGTTTCAAGTGAGTGCGTTTTTGAAACAACTATTAATACTACCGAATCAGGTTTTCGCCCTGCGATAAGTGCCGCCTTTTCGATCTTTTCAAGTACTTGTTCGTAGCGTTGTTTGATTTGAGATGATAGGTTGTTATTCATATTAATAATTCCAAAGTTTCTTATTTATTGTGTGACGACGTGCATTTATTAGTACTCTTTCAGTTAGCACGCCGGAATTATTGCGATAGCCCAATTAAGACACCAAAGCGGCCTGTTTTCCCTTTTTGGGCGCGATGCGAAAACCAATCTTCTGGATGACAGGCCGTGCACAAGTTAGCAACTTCTATCTGCCCAACGCCAGCACATTCCAATACCAGTTTATTCGCTGCCCACAGGTCAAAGTAAGTTCTTCCACCAGACTCGCGCAGAACGCTGGGAGAATCCTTACCAAAGGAATAACGCACTTGCTCGAGAACATCCAGGCCAATTTCATAATGGTCAGGTCCGATAGCCGGACCAATCGCCGCAAGAATATCGCCAGATTTCGACCCGTAAGCCGCTTGCATCATCTTTACCGCTTGCCCAGCCGCTCGTTTTACTGTCCCCTGCCAGCCAGCATGAACAATGCCCACAGCTTTCTGCTTTGGATCATACAGCAACACTGGCGTACAGTCTGCAAAACGCATAAATAAACTTACATCTGGGTTTTTGGTTACAATACCATCAGCTTTAAATTCTGATGGAGCAATATAACTTTGATGGGCTGCATTAGCGATAACCACATCCGCGCTATGTACTTGCCAGACATCGAACATCGAACGATGATTTCGCCCAAGGGCCGAAAAGGAACGATAACGATTATCGCGTACCCTCACACGTTCATCCCCTACCGTCCCGCCAACGTTAAGCGAATTCCAAGGATCAGGACTAAGTCCACCCTGTCGGGTAAATACAGCATGGACAACTTCTTTAGGAAATATATCGAAGGTTAGATAACGAACTCCACATTCGGTGTGAAATTTCATTCTTACACGTGCGAGATCGATAAGAATTTTTTATCCATCAACGCACGAGTCTCAGACATAGACTCTTGGACATAAGGTATTCCAAACCATGCAGTTCCAAATCCGAAGAGGAAACCAGTAAATAAACGAAGAAAGGGTGTGCTTTCGCGATATGGCAATATATTGGCAATTATGGGTAATGGCAGCTGGCTGAACAGTTGGGAAAATCCATCCAGACCGATGGGGCCGATCGCCAATATCAACCAGAGTGCCCAATGGAGAGGCGGTATTTTTCGCTGAGTAAGACCAAATAAAACCCCAAAAAGGATAATCGCACCATAAATTGCAACATCGCGCTCGCAAAGAGCAATTTTGTATCCCATTTTTTCGTTTCCTATGAACGCACGGGCCGAGAGCAAATCATTTTCGTTAAGACCTGTGGCTTGTCCAAAGGTGATGGTGCCATACAATCCTGCTACGGCACGAGGATAATAAGGCTGTTCGCCGAAAAGAAAAAAGGAACGAAAACCCAATTGATGACAGAGTGGACTGTAAGCTATGTAAATTAGCTTCGCCGGAGTCTTCGCTCCAGCCTGCATTAATACAGGTGCCAAGATTGGCAGGCCAAGATAAAGTATAAACATTACGTTAACCGCTAAAAGCCAGTGGCTTGTTATCCAGAGCGAAAAGCGGTCGGCTACATTCATCTTTGAAACTGACTGTTGTGAAATCCTTGCAAGCTGCTCACCTGAATCGCGCACAGCGCCAAGCGTCATCATCAAGTCCGCGCGCGTGAATGGCGATTTTAGAATGTATGCACCGATTTCGACCACCGGGATATCAGCCAAGTATTTTTTATGCAATAAAGGGTCACTCTCAATATTCAACTCCACGAGCTTGTGAGGAATTTGCGATTGAAGAGTAGCGAGGTCTTCTTTTGCTTGCTGACATAAGTGGCAATCTGGGCGCGTAAAAAGAGTAACATTAATCAATTCCACATCCTCTCAAAATGGGTGTTTTTCGGCGCTTGATATTTTCGTAAATAATTATCTTGAAATTGCCAGCACGGCGCCGGTCACATCAGCAATTGGCAGATTTTACTTACAATCCAAACGACCAGCCAGGAAACATTGTCGCGATCACATTAAATGCACCTGTTGCAAGCATGATACCGATAATCACCATCAAAAAACCCATGACAATTTCAGTGTAGCGCATCACTTTGCTGTACTCGCGCAATATTGTGGTAACCCAGCCGATACCCAGCGCGGCTATCAGGAAAGGAATTGCCAAACCTGCAGAATATGCCGAAAGCATGATAATGCCTCTGGAAATCGAACCTCCGTTCATTGCCAGAGTTAAAATCGAACCTAGTACAGGTCCCACACATGGCGACCAGCCAGCCGAAAAAAACACGCCCATCAAGGCTGATGAAAGATAGCCAAATTTTGGATCCGGCAATTTTTGCAAACGTGTATCATATTCTAAAAATGGGATCCGAAAAACGCCGATCATGTGCAAGCCAAAAACGATGACTATAAAACCACCTATCCGACCAAGCCAGGTACGCACATCATACAGCAACCCACCAAGCGCTGAAGCTGCCACGCCTAATAATATAAATACAAAACTAAACCCAAGGACAAAAGCTAAGCCATGCGCAAAAGTAGTTACGCGGCTATTCGCACCTGCACCACTGCCAGCTGCTCGCCCGCCAAGGTATCCTACATAAGCTGGCACGAGTGCCAGCACACAAGGGGAAAGAAAAGAAGCCACTCCGGCGATCAAAGCCAGTCCAACGCTAATATTACCGATTTGCATAAATTCGCCATTTCTCAAAAACAGGATTCTTCACAATGTTGCTCTTTTCCAAGTTTAATATTTCCGTTCTTCGACATCAACCTGGGTGCCGCCAGGCATCCCAATCGTAATATCTCCTGGTTCTAATTCTACGGACGGGGTCGACCAACGGAAAATCCATTTAGCGTCTTCTGGCCTAACATTGATACAGCCATGAGAACGTGGCACTCCATAATCATTATGCCAAAAAGTAGAATGGATAGCTACACCCGAGCCAGAAAAAAAAGTACACCAGGATACACCTGGTGTGTCATAACCCCCACCTACTGTCCCACCCGCCATATGGATGGAGATAGATTTCCGCCAGGTCCGATGACCTACACCTATCGGGGTAGACCAATTATCGACAAGGTTACCTTGAGCATCCCACTTAGCGCCACTAGCGATGCGACAATAATAGACTTCACTATCGCCCTCCATGCATGAAAGTGTTTGATAGGTCAAATTGGCGACGATTCGCTTTTTATCAGGATCAAAATCTGGTGAAATGGGTGCAATTTCTTCGGACGTAAGCGGACGGAATGCCGAACCCTCCGCCCAAAATATATCTCCGTAACTACCATACCGTTCGTTAACACGGTAAATGATGTTTCCTGTTACCTCGCTCGTCTTGATCTGATCGATCCACATTATCTGGCTGTAATATAAACGAGTCGGCAATTTCCATTGTTGGGCATTTTTTAACCAAGGCGACGATGCCTCGGCATTTTCCAGAACAAAATCGACATATGGAACGGTTACCTCAGCCCAAAAACCAGCCTGCCCTGCAGGTAGGACCTGGAGAGGCTGGTTGGGTAAGTTTCTCACCGGTTGAACATAAGATGCGTAAATATACCCATCTGGAGTCTCGACATAGCGCTGGTTTAGATGGTTTGTATCCCGCCGGCCAACTACTTCGCGCAACCAGGGTACTACGGTATCTCCGTAAACTTCTCGAATAGTTGCGTCTTGTTCGTTGGGAGCAACCTTAATTTCCCATTTTCCATCAACTACACGCCCCAGCCGCTCACTTTGAGGAAAATCCGGAAGCGGTAATACCCGGCTGAATGGCCGTAAAGCTAACAATCCAGCTGATCCGCCGACAAACTTGAGGAAATCTCTTCTTGTAATCGTCATCATTTCAACCTGTCAGTAAAATTTGAATAAAGCATACCTGTTAAACGCGCATTCGTCAATTCAGATATTAACCGCCCATTAATTCGACAGATATCGGACCAGGGCTTTCATGCAATCGGCACTCAATTTATGACCGGAGGGACTTTCGCAATAGGACACCAGAGCACCGGCTCCTTCTAAAATTTGGATTGTCCGCAAAGCCATTGAAATGGGCACTATTTCATCCTGGGTACCATGCGCCAAAAAAATATTTTTCCCTGATAATTTCCCTGGAGAAAGAACCTCGTTAGTACCATCTGGCGCGAATCCAGATAAAATCCCCATCTTCCCTACCAAGTTAGGGTAAATCGCACCCAATGTCAAGGACAACGCTCCGCCTTGACTGAAACCGGCTACATCGAAGCTGGACTTATCCAAATCGTTGGCAGATGACCATTGATCCATTAATTCGATTAAACCATCAACGGATGGGCGAAACAAATCTATGGTTGGCCAGCTTCCTTTTGGTGCCTGCGAACGCCAGGAATATCCGCTGGGTATGGCTGAAAACGGAGCGCGAGGAGAAATTATCCAATATTCATCCGGGAAATTTCGCGAAAAAATCGACATGGAGTCTTCATCACCCGTCCAACCGTGAAGGAGCAGAATAATTCGCTTCCCCTTACCCGGTCGAACTCGCAAGGTCCAGTTTCCAAAAGTAGTCAAAAATGTGTCTAATTTCAATCTTTATTGATCCTTTTGACAATAGCATCCAAGCCGGTCAGCGAAAGGGCGATCAAGCCAATTGGCACTAGCGCCCCCAACAGGCACAGAAAAGCCATCAAAGCCGCCCCAAGACCATAAAGCCAGGCAATGAGTCCTAGACCAACGACGAACAACAAAACCAAAGCACCAGCTATCAGCTGGACATTGGTTTGGGCAGCATACTTGCGTAAGTCACGAGTCAATTTTGCTCCAATTCCGAATTCTCCGACTGGTTTAAAGATGCCTCAGGACTCGACGAACTTGCCTGGCAATTTGAGCGGATAGAGACATTGCCCGGAGAAGATTGGGCAATGCTGTTTCAGTGGCAATCTCACCACATCGAGCAATTTCTCGAACATCTATCTTATCAAGTAAATTGATTCCGCTTACCTCAGGACGGACGATTAGCTCAGGCTCATCCAGTATAAGACGCAGCTCAGCCATTTGTCGTGAGGCTATATCCACAGAATCAGCGAAAACACGAAACGCTTGGGTAATATTCATCCGCGCTAATTGTTTCGCAAGTGGGATAGGAACCGACAGCGAAAAAATCCCAATAGATCTAGCAGGTACTTCTAGCGGTGGCATGAGAGGAACAGCTACAACCGGTAACCCCGGCGCCAACCAACGCGCAGCGCGCACAGGAACGGGATCAAGCGTGCCGCCATCGATAAGTCGATAACCTTGCAATTCCTTTGGCGGGAATAAACCCGGAACAGCAATAGAACCCAGAATTGCTTCTACGACATGACCTTCCTGTAAAATTATTTCGCGATTTGAATTTAAATCTACAGCCACTGCCGCGCAGGGCAATTTCAAATCTTCAAACGTAACATCTCCAAGGTGAGCTTTGAGAAAATCATGAATACCGCGCAACCCCAATAAACCAGGGCCTTCTGAAAGCGGCCATCCATAAAGCTTAGATTGGTCCACGTTCAAAAAGATATCTTCAATCTGGTCGGGAGTACGACCACTAGCGTAAAACGCCGCGATCACTGACCCTATACTGGTTCCTGCTATTGCACGAATACGAAAACCCGAACGTTCCAAAACACGCAAAACGCCAATATGCGCAGCGCCACGCGTTCCTCCTCCGCCAAGAGCAATTGAAATATCCATATGATAATTATACTCACTAGTACCCTTCCGCATGCAAATTGCACGAAGAACCCTGCGGATAACCTTCTGTTCAAATAAAACCTTCAAATATGTCTAAAGATTCTCGCAAAAGATCGTTCAGTGAATGAGAAATTTTGCACAAAATTGACTCAGGCTAATGAATCATGTAAACTACTTTTATGGATATTGATCTGGAACTATATCGCCGCGAAATTCGAGTCGCCTCCGGTCCATTGGTAAGACTTTCGGCCATCGATATTTCACCCGATTATCCAAGACGAACAATCGTTTTCCTCCATGGTTTCGGTGGTCAAGCCACCCAATGGCATCATCAAATCCAAAAGTTCTCTCGAGAAAATCGGGTAATCGCACTTGACATGCGCGGGCACGCACTTTCAGACAAACCATCCAGTAGTTATTCAATGGAAGAAATCCAGGCTGATCTCCGTGCAGCGTTTGAAACGCTGGAAATAACCGAACCATTTATTCTGGTCGGGCATTCGTTTGGCGGAGCAATCGCAATAGAATTCGCTTTCAACCATCCGGAGCGATTGGATAAAGTTATCCTTGTCGCGACAGCTGGAGAATTCAAACTCAAACCATTCCTTCGTTTTTGTCTGAATCTCCCGACACCCATCCTACGTGCGCTCCAACCCCTTACCAGTCGATGGCTTTCAGCTCCGCCTGAGGTGTTAAAGT
>CAZHWV010000121.1:0-13733 GCA_964536185.1 uncultured Anaerolinea sp.
TTGAGCAACTTTCCCTCTTCGTTTTCCTGTTTGGTTCCGGCTTGTCCGGGTTAGGTTAGATAATTTTGTTATTTCGGGTGGCAAGGCACCGAGTTGATTGTTGTAGAGATCGAGAGAAATTAAATTTTTGAGCTGCCCGATTTCAGTAGGCAAGGAATCAAGATAAGCGAAATTAAGTTGTAGGGAAGACAGGTTAGCAAGATGCCTAATTTCAGCAGGCACTTTATTAAGTTGTGTTCTGGCAAGGTTAAGTGAAGTCAGGTTAGTAAGCTGCCAGAATTCAGCGGGAAGACTGGTAAAAGTGCTAAAGGACAAGTCAAGCGAGGTTAGGTTAACAAGTTGCCCAATTTCGGCTGGAATTTCAGCGATGTAGTTAATAGAGATGTCAAGCGTAATTAAGTGAGTAAGCTGCCAAAGCACTTCAGGCAAAACAATTAATCTGTTTTCATGAAGGTCGAGAGATGTCAAGTTGGTAAGTTTCTTAATTTCTACGGGCAGGGTACCGAGGTAGTTAATGGAGATGTCGAGCGAAGTTAACTCGGCAAGTTGCCAAAGTTCGATTGGTAGACTAACCAAACCTAAATTTGATAAATTGAGTTCTTTGGCCTTGGTTCTCATGGCTTCTTCAATTCGCTCCAGTGCAATTTCTTCTGGTGTTATTTCTGCCATATTACCCACTCCTAATAATATTCCTTGACATACCCATAAGCCTTCTCAAACAGCTCCACATCCGTATGTAGTTTGTACTTGACCAGGGTCCGCCGCAGCGCCTTCCTCACTTCCCTCTCCCCAGCATTGGTCGCTTGCCAACCGTCGAAGCGGACCATGCGCACGATGTCGTCGATGTCATCGACAATGCGCTCGACCAGGATGGGGGTGTCGGCGCTGCGTACCTGTTGGAACAGCTCTGTCAACGCAGTCTTGGCGCGGTCTTCATCTTCGGCGGGCGGGACTTCCTTTTCGGCGTTGACCAGGTCGCGGGCCAGGTCGAGCAGGGCTTTGAGAAAGGCGATGCTATGCAGTTGCCCGGCTTCGTGTTGTTCCTTAAGCTTTTCCAGTCGTTCGGAGAGTTTTTTATAGCGCGGATTGTCCATGTGTTTGCGCAGGCGCTCGGCGATCTTGATCTGCATCTCTTTGGCTTTCAGATCCGGGTTCTCATGGTTGAGCACGGCTTCGAGCAGATCGGCGTCCAGGATGATTTTGTCCAGGTCATCGCGCACGGTTTCAACATGCACATTCTGGTGGATCAGTTCGATCGTCTTGGCGCCCAACGAGTGCCAGAGCAGCGCGCCCGCGCCGCTGGTCGGCTGGACCGAGATGTAGATCTGGGAGAGCCAGCGGTAGTCGTCTTCGTATTCAGACAGTATGGGGTCAGGCGAGATGGCTTCCCACAGGCTGGAAAGCGCGCTGTAATCGGCGGCGAAGGCGTCGCGCACGTCGTTGTTGGGCAGGCATTCCTGGGCGGCAATCAAGCCTTCGTAGCCGCCGATGGCTTTGTCCACGCCGGGGAAGTAGGCCAGGCAGGTCTGCATGGCTTCCGGGAATTTTGTCATCAGGTTGACGATATCCGAGACCACTTTGCGGAAGCCGTCTTCGTCAAATTCGAGCGATTTGGCCACGTCATCGAAGACGCCCAGGTAATCGACGATCAGGCCGTGCGTCTTTTTGTCGCCGTAGGTGCGGTTGGTGCGCGTGATGGCTTGCAGCAGGGTGTGGTCGCGCATCGGTTTATCCAGGTACAGCGCCTGCAGGATGGGCGCGTCGAAACCGGTTAGCAGCTTGGCGGTCACCACCAGAATCTTGAGCGGATCATTCGGGTCGCGGTAGCGGTCGAGCAGCTTTTCCTCGGCATCCCGGTCGCGTTTATAAGGACGGTAACGCGCGTCCTCGCGTTCCTTGCCGGAGACGGAGATGACCACTTCGCTGGCTTGCGGGGCAAGGTGGCGGTCAAGCTGAGCCTTGTAAAGCAGGCAGCTTTCCTGGTCAAAGGTGACCAGCATGGCTTTGAAGCCGTTGGGCTGGACTTTCTCAACGAAGTGGTGGGACACATCGGCGCAGATTTTATCGATGCGCTCCGGCACCTTGACCAGCACCGACATGCGCGCGGCGGCCTTGGAAAGCGTCTCGCGGTCAAGGTCGGAGAGTTCGCCGGTCAGTTCGGCGTAGGCGGCATCGATGGCGTCTTTGTTGATGTGCAGTTCTACCAGGCGCGGCTCAAAATGCAGCGGCAGGGTCGCCCCGTCGCGGATCGATTCTTCGAAGCCGTAGCGGCTCATGTAGCCGTGTTCATCCTCCGGCGCGCCGAAGGCGTAGAAGGTATTGCGCTCGCGACGGTTGATCGGTGTGCCGGTCAGCCCGAACAGGAAGGCATTCGGCAGGGCGGCGCGCATCTTCAGGCCCAGGTCGCCTTCCTGGGTGCGGTGAGCTTCGTCCACCAGGGCGACGATGTTGGCGCGTTCATTCAGGACGCCATCCGCTTCGCCAAATTTGAAGATGGTCGTGATGATGATCTTGCGCGTGTCCTGGCGCAGCAGGTTTTCCAGTTCAGCGCGGGTTTCGGCCTTGACCAGGTTGGGGATGTCGGAGGCGTGGAAGGTGGCGCTGATCTGGGCGTCCAGGTCGATGCGGTCAACGATGATCAGCACGGTCGGGTTGCGCAGGGCGGCATTCAGGCGCAGTTTTTGGGCGGCAAAGACCATCAGCAGGCTTTTGCCCGAGCCCTGGAAATGCCAGAGCAGACCCTTGCGCGGCGCTCCGGCCAGTACGCGCTGGACAATCGCATTCGCGCCTTCGTACTGCTGGTAGCGGCAGACCACCTTGATGCGCTGTTTTTTCTTGTTGGTGGCGAACAGGGTGAAATGGGCCAGGATGTCGAGCAGGATGTTGGGGCGCAGCAGGGATTCTGCGGTCTGGCGGATAGAGTGCAGGACTGATTTCGCGCCAGGTTTTTTGCCTTCATGCGATGCTGTGTCATCATCCACCCTCCACGGACTCCACAACTCTAGCGGGGTCTGGATCGAGCCGTAAAAGAGGTCCTTGCCTTCGCTGGTCACGCTGAAGACGTTGCAAGCGAAGAGATCGGGAACGAATTTCTCGTAATCGTCATGGATCTGCTTGGCGCCGTCGAACCAACTGATCGCGTTGCGCACCGGTGTCTTTGCTTCGATGATGACCAGCGGGAAACCGTTGACAAACAGCACCAAGTCCGGGCGGCGCTCGGCGGGTCCGGCGCGAAAGGTGAGCTGCGAGGTGGCGACATAGTGATTCTGGTCGAGATCGTCAAAATCGAGCAGGTGGATGGTGACGTGCTGGTTATTCTGCCCAAAGGGCATGGAACGCTCGCCGCGCAGCCAGGCAGTGAATTCTTCGTTGGCGCGGATGATGCCGTCAGAGCGCACGGAGAGCACAATCGCGCGCAGTTTGTAGAGCACTTCGTCGGCGCGCTCGGGCTGGGCGGCGATGGACGGGTTCAGGCGGATGAGCGCCTGGCGTACGTAGTCTTCGATGAGGACATCGTTGATCCGGCGTGGGAGGTCCAGAGCAGGGACGTAGTGCCAGCCGGTGCCTTTGCGGCTGCGACCGGCGGTGAGGTAGGGGGCGGGGTTCTGACCTATCCCCCCGACCCCCTTTCCTGAGATGGAAGGGGGTGAGTCGCCGGTGAGAATGTTGACGAAGAGGTTTTCGACGGTGTTTTGTTCATTAAACATGATCTAACCCTGTTTTCTCTATTTCCAATAAAGAAAGATTTGAACGAGAGCGGCCACAGCGCTGATCAGGGTAAAAAATAGATGAGGAAACATGACCTGCGGCCAGAAAACCACGGAAACCCATTTTTTCTGCTTATTATTCAGATTGGATTGTTCGCGAAAAGTATGCAGGATACTCGCTGCTGGTATATCCATGTTTTCCTGTAGTGCCTTTTCGAGATCCAGCACCCGACGCATGTGATTAAGCTGCAAGACCTTATAACGAGTTTCGGTGAGCCAAAAACCGATCGACAGAAAAAAGCCGATCACAAAAGATGGTAACGAGCCTTGCACAAAAGCCAGACCGAGCGCAGCGCCACTCAGCGTAACACTCCAATTCTTGATGGACAGAAAATGAGTGTCATATTCCTGGAGCATGTCGATCAGTTTGAAATATTCGGTAAATAATTCCTCGCGGCGTGACTTTTCCATTATGTCCAAAGCTCCTCTCAGTGGTTAATTCTATTCATGATGCCAAACTCCCCTTTCCTCGCAGGAAAGGGCTGAATATTCTCTCCTGACATCCGTCGATTATGGGGATAGGTCAATGGGATCTTGTTCGTTGAGCATTTACGCACCTTCTACTAATTTTTCTAGCAAGGCCTTTTTAAAGTTTTTTGTTTCCGCAAAATGTTGTTCGGCTATAAAAAGTGAATTTTCCATTTCACCAAAAATTTTGAGAAATTCATCTTGACTTTCTTTGGGAGGAACAAGGATTTCAAGCAGCCTTAGCCTTTCGGCTGGAAAATGGGCAATAGTTGATTGACCTGTAAATTTCATAAATAAGCCACGTTTTGCAGCATAAATCATAAATTGCAATAAGATTTCTGGTGGCAATTTATTTGTGATTGGACGTAATCGGTGAATTGCTTTTTGATAGCCACATTCTGGAAGTTCATCACGCCAAATTGCAGATCTTCCAACTTCACCACCTTCACAAACTAATAAGTCACCGTAGCGAAGGCGGTTTTTCTCAAATTCTCCATCACTAAAATCCATTTGTTTTACTTCGGTTAAATCAATTCTTCCCCAGTGAACATTTGCATTTGACATAAATGGCCTCGGTAAAATTCCTTGCCGAGATTTTGGAGAAACCATTTTGCCCAACTTGATTTCGTTGAGTTTTCCAAGTTGTTCCTTTTCCCAATTATGTGAGTTGTAAAAAAAGGAATCTCGATATGATGATATTAGCTGGTTGATGCTTTGAATAAGAGTGTCATACTTTTGCAAAGAATCATTCGTTGCCCAGAGCAGATCAGCGATGCGGCGCTGGTCGTCCACGGGCGGGAGGGGGAATTCGTACTTGGCAAGTTGCCCCCAGTTGGTGCGCGGCGAAAGCGAACCTGCCGAAGTCATCACGGCATGTTGGTAAAAGCCTTCCGACTGGCAAATGAAAGGCAGCAATTCGGGCAAGAGCACAGCAGGGTCTTTGCTCTCAAAGACATAAATATCGCTGGAGCAGACGCCCTCGAAATCCGCAAGCGCAACCTTGCGTTGATAGGCTCGGCGTTTGCCAAACAGCACTTGGCCGGGCTTGAAGGAATTGGTGAAAGTGACGCCATCCGAGACAAGTCCCCAGTTGCGAACGTGCAGATTTTCAGGTTCGATGTGTTCGAGACCTACAAAACGCTCGATCCCTGCGCCGAGAGGATCGGAGATGCGGGATGTATTGAGGTGGACTACGTCAGAGAAGCGGGTGAGTGTCATGGGCAGGGTTTCGTTGTTGTGCTATCTCAGAATTATTTATCAAATCGTCTTCGTCTTGAGACTCAAGATCTAAGTCTGTTTCTAGTGAAACTGGAGCGTTTCCTACATAGCCAAGTTTTTGCTTAAGCGCTTCGACAATTTTGGCATGTCGTTGTTGATAAAAATCGCGGAAATTAACAATTGACAGGTCTGTGTCGGGAATTAGGCACCAACTTCGGTAAATCGCCTTAATCTCAGCCGTTTCGTGTTCATCAGATTTGAGCCATTCTGCAAGCGGGCGCTTATTTTTGCTTGAATTCATTGATGCTGGCAATAGTTGTAAATTCGCAAGCCCATTTTTATTTTGGAACACATAGTCAATCTCATCTTTTTTTATTCCGAGAAGTTCCATTGCGCCACGGTCATCGCATTGTGCCTGTGGATGCAAATGGTCAATCGAATATTGTTGTTGGGTGAATTTCAAATACGGGAACAACAACCCTAAAATCGCAAAAGTATCCGGGTTGCCATAGCGCGTATTGAAAACAAGGGATTGAATATATTCTTCTGTAAAACTAAATGGTCTGGCAACTTGCAAAGCCTGTTCAATTTGAACAGCGGGAAAATCCAAAGGTGTTTTTTCAAGCGCACTTTTGGTGGCATTACGAATGATGGTAAGTATTCGGTCAGTTTGTCCGCTGAACACCCTGGCTAATTGGCTTTTTAGCAGCCATACTCGAATATGTTCCCGATCACTATCGGCATTTTTGTCAGTTAAATAGGATTCTTCCAAATTGCGCTTAAAAATGTAATACGCAATGCAAACAGCAGCATTTGGAGCGGTCAGTGTCTGAAAGTTGATGCCGAATTGAGCCAATAATCTGACTGCTATTTTCAAGCTTTTCCGCACTCTTTCCCAAATATCTTCTAATTGCATTTTCTTACCGACATTCTCTGCGCGAAAACGAACATCTTTTTCGCTGCACATCAGCAGAGTTTTCAAGACAAAGTTTTTCGAAAAATAGAATATGCTGCCACAGTGCTGATTTAATTCATCAACCAAGCGATAGATTTGGTCTCTTGCGTCGTGTTGTTTCCAAGTTGCTGTGGCTAATGAGAGCAAAAGGTCAGAATGCTCCAAAGGCGTTGCACCTGTATTCAAACGGTGGAAAATCTTTAGCACACGCTCTAAATCCTGGCTTGGTTCAAGAAAATAATGCACATGCTGGTTTTCATGAATTGCCGTCCATAAAGCGTCAAGGCTATTTTCAAAGATTTCATTATCTTTGTAGTCAGTCATCCGGCGGAATTCACGTAATTCAGTGCGTGTTTTGTATTTCAAAACATCAGACAACAAAAACCAATAAGACTGCTCTGAAATTTTGGCACGGTCTTTTGACAAAAATTTTATCTGAAAGGGCAAACTGCTTTCATCATCAGGCTTGGGGCTATGCAATAAATTTATGTATAACTTTTTCTCTGGGTAAGCATTTGGATTCGTCACCCATAGGCGAGGTTCTTTTTCAACATAACTGCCACACAGACCAATATAAAGCGAAGTAATGCGTTGTTGTCCATCCAAAATCCCCAAACAACTGGAGCGAGAATTTAGATTGGCTTTGATGTTGTGGGATTTTCGAACATCAAAATTGCGAATGAGTTCATAAAAAGGGAATTCGTGAATGGCAGGAACTTGAACATCCCAAAGTAACATCGTTCCAATCGGGTATCCACGCAGCATGGAATCAAACAAGTTTTCTGTTTTCCATGCTGGCCACACAAATTCACGCTGAATAGCAGGCAGGTAATACTCCCCGATATGAATAATCAGGTCATTCACGGTTATGGATTGGGATTTGTAACTCATTTATCACCTACCTTCATCCAAAGTTTGAATAAGCGCTTCGACCGATTTGTTCAACCGCTCCGAACTCTCTTCCCACGCCCTCACCGCTTCGGTCAACCCGTCAGCGCCATACTCGCCTTTGTCTTCGCTTAAACCCTTTCCACGCACATACAACGGAATGCTCAAATTACCAATGTTGGCGCAAATTTCATCTTGTGTGGCTACGCTGGAAAAACCGGGCATGTCGGCAAAGGCTTGATAGGCATAGGCAATGTGCACCTGGTGCTCGGGGGTCAGGTAGCTCATGCTGCGTTCGCGGGTGACTTCATCCACGGCGTTGATGAACAGCACCCTGCCACGCCGTTCTGCCGGTTTGTTCATCCGGCAGATGACAATACAGGCTTCCATCGGCGTGTTGTAAAACAGGTTTGCGCCCAGCCCCAGAACACAGTCCACCAGGTCGGCGTCCACCAGCTTCTGGCGCATATCGGCTTCTTCCTTGCGGAAGAGAACACCATGCGGGAAGAGGATGGCGCAGCGACCTTGCTCGCTCAGGCTCTTGAGAATGTGCTGGAAGAAGGCGTAATCCGCGCGGCCCTGCGGCGGGGTGCCCAGGAAGTTGCGCCCCCAGGGATCGGTGGTCCAGGCTTCGCGGTTCCACTGTTTGATCGAGTAGGGCGGGTTGGCCAGGACAACATCGAAGGTCGTCAGGCGGTCGCGTTCGTGGAAGGCCGGATTCTCAAGCGTGTCACCGCGGGCAATGGCAAAATCGTCCACGCCGTGCAGGGCCAGGTTCATGCGCGCAATCGAGGCGGTCATGTGGTTGCGCTCCTGCCCGTAGAGCTTTAGCGTGCGATACTCGCCGCCTTTGCGTTTGACCTCATCCAGAGCCGAGATCAACATGCCACCTGTGCCGCAGGTCGGGTCGTAAATTTTCTCACCGGGCTGCGGAGCCAGCATCTGGACCATCAGGTGCACCACGGTGCGGTTGGTGTAAAACTCCTGGGCGGTGTGCCCGCTATCATCGGCGAACTTCTTGATCAGGAACTCGTAGCCATTGCCCAACTCGTCCTCGGGCACGTTGGCCAGAGAGAGTGTCTGTTTGGCGAAATGCTCGAGCAGGTTCTTGAGCGTGGCATCCGGCAGGCGTTCCTTGTTGGTCCAGGGTGCATCGCCGAAAATCCCGTCCAGCCGGTCGGGGTTGGCAGTTTCAATGCTGCGCAGGGCGGACTGGATGGCTTGCCCAACTTCGCGCGGAGTCTCGCGAACATCGTTCCAATGCGCGCCGGGCGGGATGACAAAGCGTTCATCCGCCATTGCGCGGGCGTAGTCAGAGTCGTCCGTCTCGGTCAGACCTTCGGCATATTCCGTATCCCAGACATCCGAGATGCGTTTATAGAACAGCAGTGGAAAGATGTACTGCTTGTAATCGCCTGCATCCACCAGCCCGCGCAGGATCACCGCCGCGCCCCACAGGTAGGCTTCGAGTTCGGATTGGGTTAATCGTTCGGACATGTATTGTTATTCCCCGGCCAGTTCCAATACTTTATTCATTAGTTGGTTGCCATAGCGAATAGGCGATAATCTGAGCTTTTGCACATACGGCGTAATGCTTTCAATAACCCCGTGTTGCTTTGCAACCAATAAAACACCCAGTGCGCCAATGCAGTGAATCCGATTGTGTTCGGCAACCACGCGGGCGCGATGGTCATCAATCAAAAGAGCATCTGCGTTCAATTGTTTATACAAGGCCATTGCTTCAAGTTCACCCTGTCCGAGCCTGCCTGCTGCCAGCACCCAGTGCGCGGTATCAGCATCCAAAACCCGGCCAGATAAAAACGTACTCAGCGTGGCAGCCTGCGGCTTTTCCTGCTGGACAACTTCATCATAAACGGCCCGCGGAACACAAATATTTTCATACAGGCCAGACAAAACTGGCAACCCATCGCAGGTTGCCAGCGCAATCAACGCAGAACTATCGGCTATGATGAGCATGGGCTACCAGTCATTTTGCTGTGAATTTTTTGAAGTCCGCTTCCAGCTCTTCTGGCGTCTGGGTGCGTAACAGTACGCCTTCCTCTTTGCAAAAGTCGAGAAAGGAATAGCGATCCATCGCTGCCAGTTCGCAAGACGCGCCGATGGATAATTCCCCCGCCTGATAAAGCCCCAACGCCGCATATTTACGAATTTTTTTGGTTACTTCCTCGGGCGTTTCGGCAACAAACTGACTTTCGGGGAGAGAAAAAGAGACTTGCATAGCCATTACTCCTTGATAAGGAAACCAGTTTCTTTCATTATACTTCGCAATTTCTCCTCCGCTTCCTGCGCCCGCTCCCAGGCGGCCTTGAAATCAGTTAATGCCACGTCCAGGCTGGGGATGTCTTCACCTAGCGGCGGCAGCACATAGCGCGAAATATTGAGAGTCCAATCTTCGGCCTTGATCTCATCCAGGCTGACCAGGCGCGCGCGATTTTCAACATCTGCGTATTCCTGCACCCCCTTCAAGACTTCGGCGACGTGCTCGGGGTCGAGGTAGTTCTGGGCGCGGCCCTTTCGGAACATGGCCGAAGCGTCCACGACCAGCACTTTTCCGGCGCGCTCGATAGATTTCTTCTTACGTAATACCAGGATGCAGGCGGCCAGCCCGGTGCCGTAAAACAAGTTGGGGGCCAGCCCGATGACAGTTTCGATCCAGTCTTTTTCCAGCAAATATTGACGAATCTGGCCTTCCACCCCGCCGCGGAAGAGCGCACCCTGTGGCAGTACAACCGCCATGCGACCGCGGCCTTCGGCCATGCTCTTGACCATGTGCTGGACCCAGGCGAAATCGCCGTTGCTGTCGGTCGGCAGCCCGGCAAAGGAACGCCCCCACGGGTCGCTTTCCCACAATGCGCGGCCCCATTGCTCCAGCGAAAAGGGCGGGTTGGCGATCACGCAGTCGAAGGTGGCCAATCCGCCGCTGGCCGGATCGGTAAAGACCGGATTGCGCAGCGTGTCGCCGCGCTCAATCGAGAAATCTTCCAGCCCGTGCAAGAGCAAGTTCATACGCGCCACCGAAGCGGTGGTCAGGTTCTTTTCCTGCCCATAGAGTTTGCCATAAAAGGTGCGCGGATCGCCGCCTTTGGCGCGCACATGTTCAACCGCACCCAGCAGCATGCCGCCGGTACCGCAAGCCGGGTCGTAAACGGTTTCGCCTTCCTGCGGGTCGAGGAGATCGACCAGCAGGCGTACCACGCTGCGCGGTGTGTAGAACTCACCGGCCTTGTTGTTGGTCGCATCCGCAAATTTCTTGATCAGGAACTCGTACCCATCCCCGATGATATCGCTGTTGACGCGCCCATTGCCCAGGTTCAGAGCCGAAAAATGCTCAAACAGATCCTTGAGCAGCGCATCCGGCAGGCGGTCCTTGTTAGTCCACTGGGCATCACCAAAAACACCGTAAAGATGTTTCTGGTTAGCGGCTTCGATGCCGCGCATGGCGTTTTGCAAGGCGGTACCCACGTTAACCGGTGTCTCGCGCACGGTAGTCCAATGACAGCCCTGCGGAAGTTGAAAGCGGTGTTCATCGACGAAATCATCCCCGTAGGTGCTCAGGGCTTCCTGGTATTCATCGTCCCAGAC
Organism: uncultured Anaerolinea sp.; assembly: GCA_964536185.1. Classification (GTDB taxonomy): domain Bacteria; phylum Chloroflexota; class Anaerolineae; order Anaerolineales; family Villigracilaceae; genus UBA5195. The sequence goes on from CAZHWV010000121.1 coordinate 10,900, forward strand.
ATCGCAGATGCGCTTGAAGAATAACAGCGGCAGGATGTAACTCTTCCAGTCGGCGCGATCAAGCGGGCTGCCGCGTAAAATATTTGCGGCTTCCCAGAGATGGCTTTCAAGGGTGGAGATGTCGGTGAGTGGTGGCATGTGGTTCCGTGGGGTATCCCCCGATTATGATGAAGTGTAGCAGAAAAAGACATCTGATAATAGTGTCAGATGTCTCTATTTTATACGACTTCTTTTGATTGCGAGACAAACCAATTCATGTTGTCGAGTGAGTTAATGTGGCAAAAATCAAAAAGATTGGATCACGAGACCAGGATCATTTGTTAGGAAGTAAGGGATGGGTCAATAGACAATCCTGGGTAGGCATGAAAACATCCCTCAAGGAGTATATGGTCACAGAATAAGCGACTGCCATGACCGTGACCGAAGAACTTCCCGAAGTGCTGGCCACGGCTGTGGCTGATTTGGAATTGTTGGATGACGAGGCGCTTTGGCGCGCTGCTCGCACCCGGCTGGATGGAGATCAGAGCGCCCAAATGGAGGCGCTGCATGTCAAGCGCCAGAGTGAAGGCTTGAGCGCGGTGGAAGAACAAACGCTGGAAGGTTTGGTGGTTCGATACGAACGCAGCATGTTGGTAGCAGCCGTTGAGCGGCGATTGACTTATTACGTTTTTGCTAAGTTACCCCGCTCAAATACCATGATCGGAATATGGCGCGTCGTCATCTTCTGGTAATTCAAATATGGCGGATGGCGTTCGGTGACGAACTTCCACAAATTGTGATATTCATCTCCTTGTGCTTCTCGCGCTGCCACCGAGACGAGATGACCATTGATCTCTAAGCTTGCATTTTGGGCTTTCTTCAAATTCAGATACCAATCGGCATTTTTATCTTGTCCCCAGTTGGACGCCACGATCAGATACTTACCCTGGTAATCAAAATAAGCGATAGGAATAGTACGATTCTGCCCTGACCTGCGTCCAACTGTGTGAAGGATGAGAATTGTCTGCGTGCCAAGTTTGCTTCCAAGCCGTCCACGACTGAGGCGGATGAGGAAAGTGTTAATCGACATGAACCATTTGATGAAGGTGTCTTTCATTTGATTTTCTTATATCCAGTTAAAAAACAAGCGGTAGATTGTGAAAAGCCGACCTACGGCAGGGGTTTTCGATAAGGACGCTTACACTATCTTACTTATCCAAATTCAACTCCGAGCAGGCTCGCTATCACTTCGATTTCTCCGACGTGTTGCCAGGAATGGGTAAGCCCAAACGTCATCAGACATTTCCCTTTGCTCCACCCAAGATAATTCCTGATGAACCCTTCTGCTTGAATATGCGCGAGACCTTCATTCACCATAATTTGCCGGAGGCGTTCCTCTCCCATCTCAGCATCCAGATCATCCATTTCCAACGTCTTGATAATGGCGCGTGTGCGTTCCTGAACTGCCTGTGAATAATCTTGCAGGGCAGATAAATCTATCCTTTGATCCAAGTCGTCGACATCCGGTATGCTCATTTCACTGCCATGGTGCCTCCAAGGCAGATTCATCTGCTCCATCCAATTACCATCATCAAGCACTTGTGAACCATCTACCACAAACCGGTTCAATCCTGCGTCTTCACAACGAGCTATATGCCATAGATTCCAAGCGATTGAATTTGCGCGCGGATGCGGTCGCTGGCGCATTAGTTCATATGACACATGCGTCCAAAAACCAGCCAGGTAATTCTGGTAAAGAGGATCATAACGCTGTAGAAATATTGTGGAAATCTTCATTGGTTTCCTCTTACTTTTATCATTGTCGTTCAGCTGCCCACCGGTTTGCCGCACTGACAGGTGGGCGGGATGTGGCGGACAGAGCTGCGAGACGCCGAATCCACCGTTGGGGCCAGAATCCCCGAAAGTGTGGGCAGCGCCCAGCACTTGTCTGGTTCACCCAATAAAGATCGCGGGGCGATCTTTATTCCCGAAAGAACATGGCATGTCCTGATGCCGCTGTGTTGGGCGGCATTTGCCATAGATTCTTCTTCGGGCTCTTGCAAATCATTTTGATAATCTTCGAAATATCATCACACTTCCACCTATTGCACTAATACTCAACCCACCCCAACGGATTAAGGATGCAACTTGAGCATGGAAATTGTAACTTGCCAACATTGCAGGTGTGGGGTCTTGATACGGTATGCCTGCATACAATACATCATACACAAAACCTGAAAATATCACTATCATCCCTAATACGACTAAACCAATTGACCATAATTTTTTCATTTGCCAATTCCTACGGCTATCCTATTTGTATTTCATCAAGTCCCATTGTCAGTCACTCTGGAATTAGCATGGTATGCCTTGGTAACAGCAATGCTAATGTTAGAAAAACCAACAAAGACTCCACAAAGATCTGCCAGGCTCTTCAGGGTAATTGAATGCTGCTGGCTCCTCTGCCTGTTATTCAAAGTTTCAGTGGGCAAGGCATAAAAAGTCCATTGATTTTGGTTCCAATAAAAAATAGCAGAAGATTGTGAAAAGGCGCCAAGCAAGGATGTGCAAACGGATAATAGCTATACCCTTATCTGCCGCGCCATTCATTCTTTATGCTGCTACTGCGTAAACACGCACTTCTTTATCCAGCCGGTCTTGAAGACGGTCTTTTTCAACTTCAAGATCATAACGAGTTTGCAGGTTAATCCAAAACCGCTCTGAAAGCCCAAAATAACGCGATAGCCTGAGCGCAGTATCTGGAGTAATGGCGCGTAGGCCATGAACAATTTCATTAATGCGCCGAGGCGGAACGCTAATATCTTTCGCCAACCTGTATTGGCTAATGTTCATTG
>CAZHWV010000122.1:0-13486 GCA_964536185.1 uncultured Anaerolinea sp.
CGCCAGAATGCTGGCGGTGGTCCAGCTCAGCAGGTAGAGCCCCATTACCAGTCTAAAAGGTTTGTTGCTGAGTGTGGTGCGTAAGGCCTGGAACCAGGGCATGGCTTCGGGTTGTTCGCTGGATGGTTTCTCATGGGTGATACTGAAGACGATCAGGGGTGGGATGATGGACGCCAACCCCAGGCCAACTCCCAGGATGGTAAAGAGGCTGCGTTGATCGGTGATAAACCAACCCAGTACGGTCGCCAGGATGATGGCGCCCAGTGTACCGCCGATCGACATCATCATGCGGTAGCCATTCAGTGAGCTGCGCTCGTCGTAATCGGAGGTCAGTTCGGGCGTCAGGGAATTATAGCCAACGTGTACCAGCGTAAAGGCAGTGTCAAAGACGGCGAAGGTCAGGCCGTAATAAATTGCCAGTCCAAGCTGGTCAAAGGGCGGGATCAGCCACATGAGAATAAAACTGAGCCCCAGCGGAATGGCTCCAAAGAGCAAAAAGACGCGCCGGCGACCCCAGCGGGTGCGGATGCGGTCTGAAAGCAGCCCAAATAGTGGATCGTTGATGGCATCCCAGATGCGTGGCAGCCCGACTGCCCAACCGGCGTAATCTGGCCGCAGGCGGGCTACATCGGTTAGAAAGAAGAGTTGGAAGAACATCAGGATGGCCAGCGGTATGCTCGTGCTTAGATCGCCGGTGCTGAAAAGCAGTTTGAATTTTGTGGTGAGTTTATTGGCTGGCGATGAGGCTGTCTTTGACATTGCGCTGTTCATAGGTTTGCCAGATCTTGTTTGGCTTCGGTCTCATACAGATAGAATTCATCCAGGGATCGGTTGTTGACCATCTGGCGGAAGGCAGCCAGCTCACTTTCAATTGCCGGATCGATGGGGTAAGGTTGGTGTTTACTGAGCAATTCGCGGACGCGTTCGCGCGCCTGGTCAAGCGCCAGGCGGCTCCCGCCCTTTTCCCACATCTCATAGGGTTCACGCGGAAATAGCCTGGGCATAAAGAGCTCGCTGCGGAAGTTTTTGGAAGTATGCCGCTCGGTAATATAATTTCCGGAGAAACCGACTTTTTTGATCACATCAAGGGCCATGCTTTCATCGGTAACCTCGATGCCGCGCGCCATGCGCGCGGCCGCAGCGCACAATTCGTCATCGAGCAGCAGCAGGGCGTGGCTTTCCAGCATGGTGCTATCCAGCGTACCGGCGCAGGTGATGTAATTGACGCCTGCCAGTACTGCCGGGAGCAGAGTGCCCATACGTTCGGCGCCAGCCTGCAGGTCTTCGCGTTTTGATTCGGTGGCTGCGCCTACGCTGCGGCACGGTAGGCCATAATAGCGCGCCATCTGGGCCGCGCCAGCGGTGATCAGCCCGGTTTCGACGGAGCCCAGCGCGACTGTGCCATGCCGCATGTTTGCCACAGTCGAGACGGTACCGTAAAAGACGGGCGTGCCGGGTCGGAAGATCTGCGCCAGGGTGATATGCGCCAGGATACCGGCGTTTTCCTGGGTGATCAGCCCGGCCAGCGTGACAGGTGCCGTTGTGCCGGCAATCGCTTCGGGTGAAATGGCTAGGGGCTGTCCGTATTCGGCGCAGATCAGGAGCCCCTCGGCCTGGGCCTGATCCATTTGGAGCGGGCTGACGACCGAGCAAATGGCTGTAAAGCGCGGACGTTTTTGCAGCTCAGCCTTGCCTCCCACGGCGATGGACATCATACGCATCATGTCCCAGGTGGGCAGGTAACCATAGCAACCCATGCCATAGGTCTTGCGGCTGTGATGGGCCCAGGCCCAGATGGCCTCGGTGTGGATAGTGGTCATCGGGATATCGTTGGGCCAAACGTCCATCTGCGAGTTGTGGATGTGCTTACAGGCATCGATCAGAATCAGGTGCTCGATCGTATCGGCCAGAGTGGTTGGGCGAATGGCGCCAGTCTGCCGGTCGATGATGCGTGTAGGTGTGCCAAGCCCGGCAAACAGCGGTACTTGTTGGTCCGCGCCGATCTGCTGGTGGAACTGGGGGTCGTTGCCGTACAGGCTGAATTGCTTCGGAGCCTGTTCGGTGGCCCACCGCACGAGTTTTTCCGGGATTCTGACTGCCAGGGTGGTCTCGTTGACTTCGGCGCCTGCCTGGCGGAAGAGGTCGCGGGCTGGTTTGTAATTAACCTTGATGCCTACCTCGGCCAGAATCTCCATCGAGGCGGCGTGGATGCGTTCGACCTCGACCTGGTTAAGCACTTCAAAAAGCACTGTTTTCATAGGCTGTCCTTTGGGATGGGGTTTACTGCGTATGATAAAAGTATAGCATGCAAATGCTCCCGACGAAAAAGAAGACAATGGGACCTTCGCTTTTTTCATTTAGTCAGGAGTAATGGGTATAATTGTATTATCATAAAAAAGATTAGTTTATTGACTTGAGAAACGCTTTTCACATCTAACCCCGAGAAGGAGAACCTACTATGGATTTCACCCTGAGCGAAGAACAATTGCAAATTGTCAAAGTAGTGCGTGACTTCTGTCGAAAGGAAATCGCGCCAGTAATCAAGGAAGCAGACCGTTCTCAAAGTATGCCGGCTAATTTTTTAAGGCGCATGGGCGATCTGGGAATTCTAGGCATCTGCCTCCCGGAGAAATATGGCGGGCAGGGATTTGACTACATCACCCTCGGGTTGGTTTGCGAAGAGCTCGAAGCCATGGACACCAGCCTGCGTGTAGTGTTGTCAGTTCATATCGGCTTGAATAGCCTGGCCCTTTTACAGTGGGGCACAGAAGAGCAAAAGCAAAAATATCTAGTTCCGCAATCCAAAGGCGAGAAATACGCCATGTTTGGCTTGACCGAACCTGGCGTTGGCAGTGATGTGGCCAGCATGGCCTCCACAGCTCGCTGCGATGGGAGTGATTACATCTTGAATGGCGAGAAGATGTGGATTTCCCTGGCCACGAAGGCTGATCATATTCTATGGGTGGCGCGTACCAATCCTGAGTATCCTGACCCGCATGACCAGTTATCCGCTTTCATTGTAGATACCAGTTGGCCGGGTGTAACCTGTGGCGATTTACACGGCAAACTCGGCGTGCGCGCTGGCTCTACGGGGTGGGTTAATTGCCAGGATGTGCGCGTGCCTGTTGAGAATCGCCTGGGCGAGGCTGGCGAGGGTTTCAAGATAGCCATGTCCTGTCTCGATAACGGACGTTATACCGTCGGTTCTGGAGCGGTGGGATTGATCCGTGCGAGTCTGGAAGCCAGCGTCAATTACGCCAATACGCGTAAGGCCTTTGGCAAGGAAATCGGAAAACATCAACTGGTTCAGCAAAAAATCGCGCGCATGACCCGTGATTACGAACTGGGCCGTTTGCAATACCTGAAAGTCGGCTGGATGAAAAATCAGGGCATACGTAGCACCAAAGACACTTCCTTGCTTAAATGGTTCGCTGCCGACGCTTCTTTTGAAGCCGCCAATGAAGCCATTCAAATTCACGGTGCCTACGGTTACAGTGATGAGTATGACGTGGAACGTTATTTACGTAACTCCCGTGGCGCCATTATTTATGAAGGGACCAGCGAAATTCACCAGTTAATGCAAGCGGGCTATGTCCTGGGCTATCGCCATGACGCGCCTTTGCGCTGTGAACTTCCAGCGTATGATGAAAACGTCTGGCATTCGTAACGAAGTACAACTCTTTACCGCCATCAGACCCTGGTTGGGATTTTTTCTCACTGGGGTTTTTTAATGCATTGACATTCAGATAGGATTGTATTATACTGAATTTAGTATAAACTAAACGTTCTAAATGAGGATACATGACTGATGATCTTGCGCAAATCAAACAAAATTTTGTTGAAGGGCTGAGCAGTATTAGCCAGTTCTGGGGTTTTCCCAAAGGAATGGGTGCAATATTTGCTGTCTTGTACCTGGTGCCCACCCCGCTATCGCTGGATGAGATTGTTGAGCAGGCCGGTCTGACCAAGGGTGCCATCAGTACAAACGTGCGAGCCCTCTCACGAATGGGTCTTATCCGTCCTGTTACTCGCTTTGGCGATCGTAAAGACTATTACGAAGCCGAAACGGATTTCTATAAAGCCATTCGCGCCATTCTGAAAGAACGTCAGAATAGCGAGTTCGACCGGGCAATAGCTTCGGTCAAAATGACCCTGCAAAAGCTTGAATCTGGTGAATCTGATCCAGAGCGCGAGTTTTTGACTGAGCGAGTTCGGGCCTTGAATTCCTTTTTTAATATGCTGGATACCCTGTTCAGCGCCATCGCCCGCCTCGACAGCCTGGGCGCCAGTACAATCCAGACCGTTTTGAAAATCTTAAGATAACACTTTCGATAAAATTGTTTCCGCAAAACCGGGGCGAATGCCACCGGTCTCTTAAACGTTGCCAAAAAGCACAAAGGAGAAAAAGCATGAATAGTATCTGGGTGTATCTGCTTCAGATTGCCGTTACAGTCGGGATAAGCCTGGCGGTTGTAATCTATTTTCGTCCACATCTGCAACGCGTTCTGCTTGATCTGTGCGGAACGCAGGTGCGCGCCCAGTTCTGGGTGGTGTTTTCAAGCATTTTATTGGTTGGTTTACCTCTCATTTTTGGCATGGGCTACAATCCGTTGGAAAGTGAGCCTGGTATGTTGTTTTATGATGCTGCCAGTCAGGTGAGAGTGAATCTATTCTTTTTTTTGCTGGCGCTGATCAGCATTGGATGTGCAGTCTCTTTTTTTGCCCTGGTGGCTCCTCGCCCGGCAGCCAAGTAAAGGAAACGAGGTTAAAATGAAAATCGCAGTGACAGGTTCCTACTCCTACTCTGGCAAGTACATCACTCGTCGTCTGTTGGCGCAGGGAAATGAAGTGATCACGCTGACAGGGCATCCCGATCGGCCTGACCCATTTGATGGGAAAGTCAAGCCCTTTCCGCTGGATTTCGATGTTGCCGGCATGGCGCACTCACTTTCCGGTGTGGATACACTCTACAATACCTACTGGGTGCGCTTCGATCATGGCGAAAATACGCAGCTGCAGGCTGTGGAAAACACGGCCAGGTTGGTAAAAGCAGCTACCGCAGCCGGTGTGCGGCGCATCGTCCATATTAGCATTACTAACCCGTCGATAGATTCGCAGTTGCCCTATTTTCACGGTAAAGCACTCAATGAACAGGTCGTGCGCGAATCGGGCTTATCCTATGCTATCCTGCGCCCTACGGTCTTGTTTGGGGCGGAAGATATCTTGATCAACAACATCGCATATTTGTTAAGACGCTTCCCAGTTTTTGCCTTGCCTGGCGACGGTAGTTATCAGCTCCAACCGATTTTTGTAGATGATCTGGCCGAGCTAGCCGTGCAAGCCGGCGCGCTGCAGGAAGACCTGCTCTGGGATGCCGTTGGTCCAGATGTATTTTCCTTCAAAGAGATGGCCCGCATCATTGGTGAGTGTATTGGTTATTCCAGGGCATTGATTGCTGTGCCTGCGACTCTGGCCCTGGCTGCGTCTAAGGTCATCAGTACATTTGTTGGTGATGTCGTGCTTACCCGTGATGAAGTGGATGGTTTGATGGCTGGTTTGCTGGTTTCAGGACAACCCCCACGCGCAAAAACTCATCTCGAAAACTGGCTGAAAGCGAATCAGGCTTCAGTTGGTATGCAATATGCCTCTGAATTGAAGCGACATTTTTAGAAAAGAGAAAAACGGAAGCTCTTCCACTTTTTTGAACTAAATCTGAACGAGATTATAATGATGCATGTCAAAATTAATTGCTTAGAGAACCTCTAAATTTTGCAATAATTAACCGAGATGAGCCCATGCCTGTCAATCCTTACATTAATGATATTCTTTCCCAACCCGCTGCTTTACGCGCAGCGCTGGAACATTACCCTGCAGAAAAGATCGAGCCGCTGCGTGTGCGTTTACAGCAGGGCGATTTCAGCCGCATCGTGCTGACGGGAATGGGTTCATCTTTTTATGCGGCTTACCCGTCCTGGCTTGCATTGTCAGCGCTTGGCACTCCGGCTATTCATGTTAATGCTGCGGAAATGTTGCATTATGGCCCGGCCATGGTCGATGCGCGCACGCTCTTATGGATCAATTCCCAATCAGGTTTTAGTGTGGAAATTATCCGTCTATTGGATGTGGTCAAAGATCACGCTCCGGCTTTCCAATTAAGCATGACAAATGATCTTGACAGTCCCCTGGCGCAGAAAGCAAACCTGGTTGTACCGATCCACGCTGGCAAGGAGGCTTCTGTCAGCGCCAAGACCTTTATCAATATGCTGGCGATGCTTATGCTGGCCTCTGCCCAGCTGGCTGGGCGGGATTGGCCGACGCTGCTTCAGTCAATGTGGAAGGCGGCTGACGGTATTGAAGCTTATCTTGAAAATTGGCCGAAAAAAGTGGTTGAACTGGATGCCCTCTTGGGTAGCGTTGATAAACTGTTAATCCTGGGACGTGGTGCGTCTATGGCTGCGGTCTGGAACGGGGCCTTGATCAACAAGGAAGGCGCGAAATCTGCGTTTGAAGGTATGAACGTGGCTGATTTCCGCCATGGGCCAATGGAGTTGGCTTCACCCCAGTTGACCTTGCTCATCCTTGAAGGTGCGTTGCAGACGGCCAGCTTAAATCATGAACTTGCTTTGGAGACAGCCGAACATGGCTGCAAGGTCTTGTGGTTGGCGACTCAGCCTGATCCGCAACTACCAACCCTGCAATTACCCGATGTGGACGAAAGTGCCCGCCCGCTGGTGGAAATCTTACCTTTGCAAATGCTCTCGATCGTGATGGCTCAGCGCACTGGTTTTGAACCAGGAAAATTCCGGCATATCAGCAAGGTGACTCTGCGGGAATAATGGCTTTGGAAATACGATCGCCACTCGTGCGCTCTTTTTTATTCTATGACGATATCGTTAAGACCTGCAGGCGGCGCGGGATAACTCATTTTTAGATCTTCCAGGGACTTCACCAAAATTGAAGCCACGCATAGATTCCGGTACCAGTTGCGATTGGCTGGAATCACATACCAGGGCGCATAAGATGTGCTGGTCATATTAAGGGCGTCTTCATAAGCGCTCATGTAGTCATCCCATAAAGCGCGTTCTTTTAAATCAGCTGGATTAAATTTCCAGTTTTTCGAGGGGTCGTCGATGCGCTCTCGCAAGCGCTGTTTTTGCTCATCCTTCGCAATGTTCAGATAGAATTTTATAAGTGTGGTGCCTTCTTCTGCCAGCATCTGTTCGAATGTATTGATTTGGGCGTAGCGTTTGCTCCACACTTCCTCGGGTACCAGTTGGTGAACCCGTACGACCAGGACATCTTCATAATGCGAACGGTTAAAAACTACCAGTTCGCCTTGACCTGGTACCTGTTGGTGGATACGCCAGAGGTAATCGTGATCGCGTTCTTGCTCGGTCGGCACCTTAAAACTCGCGACATGCACGCCCTGGGGGTTGATCCCGCTTAAAACGGACCGAATGGTTCCGTCTTTGCCGCCGGCATCCAGGGCTTGCAAAACAACCAGGATCTTGTGTTTGCGTTCTGCATACAGAACTTCTTGTAGTTCATTAAGTTTTTTGGTCAACTTTGCTAGCCGGGCTAATCCGGCTCGCTTGCCATCGGAGAATTGGCTGGTGTCATCCGGGTCAAAATCGTTTAGCTTGATCTTTTCTCCAGCTTTAATTCGATATTTATCCATGGTTTCTCCTTGAAGTTCTAAATCCGAGTTGGTGCTTATCCAGGCTTTGCCGTGCCAGTTAATAGAACCTGATAATGTCCGATTTTCTATACGAGATTCGTTAGAATCAGGCGCATCCATGCAACTTAGGTATCGCTTTAGCTTTTCCAGGTCAGGAATATTATATTACAGAGCGAAAACTGGTGTGTTAAAACAAAAAACTCCCTCGGGGAGCTTTTTCGATTTTTGACAATCAGGCGATAAAGCCTGGTAAACCTTCAAAAGCAAGTAGCGCATCGATGGCAGAATTGCTTACTACGTTGCATTCGCGGGTTAACCTGCGCTGCGGGTGGTAAAGCGTTAATAAATAGCCGCGATCCTCATCGTTACTGCCGTGGGCCAGGTATTTGGCTACTTCCTGGATTTGCCAGCCTTCATCTAATGCGGCAAGTAACCTTAAGCGATCGGCCTGTTGGTTTGCGCCATGAACGGGCTGTTGAAGGTTCTCCCAGTGACTGGTCAAGTGGGTTGGTTCGCTGTATGAAATTAGCATTTTTTCCTTTCTATAATATTTATCTAATTATACCTAACTTGGGTAAATAACAGCTTAAGGATTTGTAAATGATTTGTAAACACTGCGCTATAATCGGTGCAATACCCAAAGGAGGCAGTATGGTTCTTGTACTACACCTGGTTTTGATCGGTGTGAATCCCTTATAAACCATGACCCATCCATTGCCTTCATCGTTATCTGTTTGGATCATGGCGGCTCGTCCACGCACCTTGCCAGCTGCTGCCGCGCCTGTCTTTGTCGCGCTGGCCTTTGCTTTGCGTGACCATGTTTTTCATTGGCTACCGGCGCTGGCCTGTTTACTTATCTCGCTGCTGATGCAAATTGGCGCGAACTTTGCCAATGACTTATTTGACCATGAACGCGGCAGCGATACGCCTGACCGGCTGGGACCAATGCGGGCTACGGCCGCAGGCCTGATTTCGCCTGCGCGGATGCGCCTCTGGCTGGTGCTGGTCTTTGGACTGGCTGTGTTGCCTGGTCTGTATCTGGTCTGGCTGCGCGGATGGCCTGTACTGATCCTTGGTCTGGCTATTATTACCGCTGCGCTGGCTTATACTGGCGGACCCTTCCCATACGGTTATCATGCGCTTGGCGATGTATTTGTGTTCTTGTTTTTCGGTCTGGTCGCGGTCTGCGGGACATATTTTGCCCAGGCGGGAAAGCTGACAGTCGCAATTGCCTGGGCCGCGGTGCCAATGGGTTTATTGATCGTTAACATCTTGGTGGTCAATAACACGCGAGATCTTGCCACTGATGCTGCAGCCAACAAACGCACTCTGGCCGTCCTCTTTGGGCGAAAAGCAATGCTTACAGAATACCTGGTTTGCCTGGTGAGTGCTTACCTCGTACCGCTGGGGTTAGGGGTCTCTGGGCTGGCCTCTTTTGGTGGCTTGCTTTGCTGGTTATCCCTACCCCAGGCATTTCTTCTTTATCGTGAATTTTTCCAGGCGAATGGCCAGCAGTTGAATAAAACCTTGGGTGGGACGGCGCAGTTGGCGCTGGTCTATGCGCTCTTGTTTGCCCTGGGGATTGTGATCTTTCGCTAGTTCGTTTTTTTTCGATTACGGATACCAAATATTTATTAATCCGAGGTTGCCATGCAGGAGCACAGAAGAATACATCGGAAGTATCTGGCAGTTTATTCGCGAGTCTTTGACCTTGTCTCTGGGCGGGTACTTGGTTACCTGGCAGACTTGAGCCAGAGTGGCACCCTGATTATCAGCGATGATCCTTTGCCGGAGCACGATATTTTTAACCTGAGATTTGATCTGCCTTCTCCACCGCTTTTTTCTGCCGACCACCTTGATCTGCAGGCGCGTGTGGCCTGGTGCAGCCCAGATTTTGACCCAGCCTTTTTTAACATTGGTTTTGAATTTATCGGTGTCAGTAAACTTGAATGCCGGATTATCGAAGAAATGATCGAAGCCTACGAGTTCAACCGGAATCTTCCGGACTCCCCGTCGTCTTTTTTGGCTGTATAAAAAAAATCCTTTGCAAAATGGCAGTCAACAATTTATTCCCTTGCGTAGACCCAGCTCCGGCACGCCCGATCCCTGAATCATACTGGGTGGTTTCCGGGTGTCTGCTTGCGGGTGAATACCCGGGTGCGCCTTTCGCGCCTGAGATCACACGCCGCAGGTTGGATGCATTTATCGAAGCTGGCTTTAACACGATCATAAACCTCACCCGAGAAAATGAAGTTGCTGACTACACCCACCTCTTGCTGGAGCAGGCTGGTTATTATGGGGTCGCGCCGGAGTGCCTGCGTTTCCCAATTGGCGATTTTGGCTTGCCTACCCATCAATTAATGATCGAAATTCTCGATGCAATCGACTTTTCCCTGGCTCGTGGGCGAAAAGTGTATGTACATTGTTATGGCGGTATCGGGCGGACAGGTACAACCGTGGGCTGTTTCCTGGTTCGGCATGGATATACCGGCCAGCAGGCTCTGCAGGAACTGGCTGGCTGGTGGCGCAATGTTCCAAAATCTGCCCGCCATCCACATTCCCCCGAAACTCATCAGCAGGAGGATTTTATTCTGCACTGGTCTGAAGGGTAAGGATTGAATGTGATAATTGTTTGCAAACTTTCCGCTGGCGTTTGAGATTTATAATTGAGGCATGGATTGGCATGCCCGCTATCTTCAGCAAGCCCATTGGACAGAACAGCTGCGCCAGTATTTATTTAACAAGGCCGGGTTGGCGTCTGCTCAACAGACTCTCGAACTTGGTTGTGGGACTGGCGCAGTGTTGGCCGATTTTCCGCTCCAGGCGGGTGTCCATGGTCTGGATAAGAACCTGGCGGCCCTTGAGCAGGCTGCGCTGCACGCGCCATTAGCTTGTCTCACCTGTGGGGATGGTGCAAGTCTGCCCTTTGCTAATTCTGTGTTTGACGTGTCTTTTTGCCATTTTGTCTTGCTGTGGGTCGCGGATGCTGCCCAGGTCGTTTCTGAGATGAGACGCGTGACACGCCCAGGTGGGGCTGTGCTAGCCTTGGCTGAACCAGATTACGGAGGCCGGATCGATTACCCGGAAGAACTTTCTGAAGCGGGTTGCTGGCAGATCCAAGCCTTGCGTGGGCAGGGAGCCGATCCAGAGATGGGTCGCAAGCTGGCCGGGATCTTTACCAGGGCGGGATTAAAGCAAGTCGAAACAGGAGTTATTGGCGGCGAATGGAAGGGCAGCTTGCCGGCCAGCGAGCAGGATCTGGAATGGCAGGTGCTGGCTGAAGACCTGGCTGACCAGGTTCCGTTGCAAAACATCCAAAAATTGATTACAGTGGATAAGTTGGCTCGGGAACGAGGCCAGCGCATTCTGTATGTGCCTACGTTTTTCTCTTGGGGTATAGTGTGACCGTTCGAATGGTATAATCGCATTACGTGGAGGTAGTTTGGAAGAACCTAATTTAGAATTCCCTGTAATCACGCCTGAAGTCAACGAAACCACCGAAGCCACTGAACCCGTATCACCGGGCTGGGGGCGTTTCTTTTTGGATGTGTTGGAGACGCTGCTGCTTTCTGCAGTCTTGTTTGTGGCGATTAATGCGCTTTCGGCCCGTGTTCGGGTAGATGGCTTCTCAATGAAACCCACCTTGCAGGATGGCGAATTTGTGCTGGTCAACCGGTTGTCTTACCGTATTGGAACACCTCATCGCGGCGATATCATTGTCTTTCACTTTCCATTAAACCCGGCCAGCCAGGATTTGATCAAGCGTGTCATCGGTCCCTCTGGCGATCGTATCAGTGTTGTGAATGGAGTGGTTTCTGTTAATGGCCAGCCTTTGAGCGAGCCATATATTGCTGCGCCGCCGCTCTACTCCGGGGAATGGTTGGTGCCGGATGGTGAACTTTTTGTATTGGGCGATAATCGCAACGATTCCTCCGATTCGCATTCCTGGGGCATGCTGCCCCTCAAGGAAATTGTGGGGAAGGCCGAATTTATTTACTGGCCGTTTCCTGAATGGAAAATGATTGACCATTATGATTTTGCGAAAGCTGTCCAATGAACGAAAACCTGGGTAGAACCCTTTCCCTGGCCGACGAATATTTCCACGAGTTACCTCCCATTCCGCAGCCGCTGACTGTTCCGAGCGGCGTTGCCTTGGCTGGCTGGATCGACCATACAATTTTGAAACCTGATGCAAATGCTAGCCAGGTGCGAAAACTGTGCGACGAAGCGCGGCAGTTCCATTTTGCAACTGTGTGCGTTAACCCGGCTTATGTGCCTCTCTCGGCTGAATTATTAAGCGGGTCCGGCGTGGCTGTCTGCTCGGTTGTGGGCTTTCCACTGGGAGCCACCTTTCCTGAAATGAAGGCTGCCGAAACCCGGCATGTTATTGAAGCTGGCGCAACGGAGATCGATACCGTCATTAACATTGGCGCCTTGAAGAGTGGAGATTTTGCCCTGGCTTTGCGCGATGTGCAAGCTGTGGTCGATGCCGCCGCTGGTAGAGCCCAGGTGAAGGTTATCTTGGAAATGTGTTATCTTGATTTGCGTGAAAAAATCACCGCCTGTTTGTTGTCTAAGCAGGCAGGTGCGAATTTCGTGAAGACTTCGACTGGTTTTGGTCCAGGCGGCGCAACCGCAGAGGATGTGGTTTTGATGCGGCGTCTGGTCGGCGCAGATATGGGTGTAAAAGCCGCTGGTGGTATCCGTACTTTCGAGGATGCCTTGCGGATGATCGCCGCCGGGGCAAACCGCCTGGGTGCCAGCGCCGGCATTTCCATTCTGAAAGAAGCTGGAGCGATATGAGTTTATCTCATGACCCTGTCGCTTTTGCCTGTAACGAATGTCAGGCCGGGATGATGCGCTTGCAGTTCATCACCTATTTCACATGGCTGGATGAAGAGCTGGTAACCGTTCCCAATTTTCCGGCCTGGGTTTGTGATGTGTGTGGCAAACGTGAGTACGATGAACGGGCTGTCAATTGGTTGACAACCCTGCTCAGTCCAAATGCTGGGCAGACGACCATTCACAGCCGCCTGCGCCGGAGTGTTCCGCCTGCCAAGCGCGGACAACCCCGCCCCAGTTCAACGGAGTAAAGCATGGCTTTCGACGCCCCATCTGCCACCCATCGAGTTTTACCTGCCGATTTTTATACCACCAGCTATCGGATTGTTGGCAAGGTCATGATCGCCAACACGGGCATCGTGGGGCAGCTCAACGACACAACCACATCATTCATCGAAATCCTGGATGCGCGTCTGGCGCGGGTGCACATGCCTTCGAAACTGGTAAGCCATTACGAAGTTGTCCGCCTGGTCAAATCACAAATATTTGCGGCAGCCTTTGCTCGTCGCGAAGACCTCGGCCCGCAGGCTCTGGTGCGCGGTGGATACGAGCGCTTGACCGAATACCCGGTGAATATTACTTCCGCAGTCTATGAATTGCAGGGAACTTTGGAGTGGGCTGGACGCCTTGATTTTTCCGCCCTGATGTCGATAGGCGATCGGGATTTTGTGCCAATCTATGCTACTTCGTTGAGCGCCATCCTTATTCCTACGCTTACAGCCGAAAGCCCCGCAGTTTTGTTCAACCGTCGCCAGGTGGATCTGTTGGCTTTGACCAGTCAACAAAAAGAAATTTGATTCCGCGAAACAAATACTAAAAACGCTTGACCTGAACAGTGGGTGATGATAAAATCCTGCCCGCTCATGAAATATCCGCGTTCTTTGCGGACCACGCCCCCATCGTCTAGTGGACTAGGACGCAACCCTTTCAAGGTTATGACCAGGATTCGAATTCCTGTGGGGGCAC